>JACIXD010000009.1 GCA_014360645.1 Actinomycetota bacterium
ACCGCCTGCCCCTGGTGCGTGCGCGCCTTCCGGGACGCCGCGCAGGAATGCGGCGCCGACCTGCCCGTCTACGACCTCATCGACCTGGTGGCCCTGTCCGCAGGGATCAAGGTGCCGGCGGGGACTTGAGGAGGGATGGGAGATGAGCGAGACCGGGACCCTTACCTTCAAGACCATAAGCGAGGAGGCCTACCGCGCCCTCGAGGAGGCGGTGGGGCCGGAGAACGTCTCCCGGGAGCCCGGGGTGCTGGACGGCTACGCCTGGCAGCCCACCATCAACGACGACCCCGCCAAATGGGTGAAGCGCCCCGTGGCGGTGGTGCTTCCCGCCTCCACCGAGGAGGTGCAGGCGGTGGTGCGGGCCTGCAACCGGCACGGCCTCAGGTTCAAGGCCTTCTCCACCGGCTGGGGCGTCTATTCCGGCCCCACCTACGACAACGTGGTGCAGGTGGACCTGCGCCGCATGAACCGCATCCTGGAGATCGACGAGAAGAACATGTACGCCGTGGTGGAGCCCTACGTGTGCGGCGCCCAGCTCCAGGCCGAGGCCATGAAACTGGGCCTCAACGCCCATATCATCGGGGCGGGGCCCGCCTGCTCCCCCCTGGCCAGCGCCACCTCGGGATGGGGCGTGGGCTGGGACGGGGTCTACATGAGCTACGGCCACCGCAACCTGCTGGGCGCGGAGTGGGTGCTCCCCGACGGCGAGGTGCTGCACGTGGGGTCCATAGACTCCGGCCTGGGATGGTTCAATCCCGACGGCCCCGGTCCCTCTCTGCGGGGGATCATGCGCGGCTCCGCGGGCGCCCTTTCCGGTCTGGGTATCTTTACCAAGTGCGCCCTCAAGCTCTACAACTGGCCGGGGCCGCCGCAGATGAAGAGCGAGGGCGTCCTGCTCGACAACCAGACGGAACCGCCGGAGATCCTCAGGTTCCATCTCTGTTTCTTCCCCGACCGCGCCAGCCTGGACGACGCGGTCTATGCCATGGGCGAGGAAGAGCTCCCCTACCTCTTCACCCGCACCGCCGTCGCCGCCTATATCAACACCTTCGCCCCCCACCTCCTGCAGCGCATCGCGAAGACCGTTTCCCTGCGGGCGCTCATCGGCCGGACCCTGAAATGGAACTGCACCGTGGTGCTGGTGGGGGACTCGGAGGACGAGATCGCCTACAGGGACAGGGTGCTCAAGGAGATCGTCGCGAAGAACGGGGGGCTCTGCATGGAGGCCACGCAGGCCAGGGTCATCGGGCCCATGATGATCATGAACTTCCTACGGGTGAGCGCCATCCCCATGGTCTTCCGCGCCGGCGGCCTCTTCAGCACCGCCCTGGCCAGGAACGAGGCGTGGAAGACCCAGATGGACTGGGCGGAGACGGGAGAGGCCATCAAGCAGAAGTGGATCGACCGGGGCTGCATCCTGGACGACCTCGCGGACAACCCCTTCATGGCCCTCTACGAGAACAACTGCTGGGGACATTGTGAGGAGATCTTCCAGTACAACGCGCGGGACCCCAAGCACCTGGCGGCGCTGGAGCCCATGTTCGTGGAGTTCTCCGTGGCCGCCATGGAGATGTTCATGGAGCCCCTCTCCGTCACCGACGCCCGCCTGCGCGAGATCATCAGCCCCATGATGGGACACTACAACGCCTGGCAGAAAAAGATATCCCATACCCTCGACGCCAACCGCGCCGCGGATACCGGCATGTACTGCGACGAGGTGGATTTCGACCTGAGCAAGGTGGACCCGGAGGTTAGGGAAAGGCTGGAGCGCCTGGTCAGGGAGCTCACCTGGAAGGAGGACGGACCGCCCGGGAAGGCTTGACCGGGGCAGAACCGGAACCACGCCCGCACAGGGGGAGGCCCCGGCGTGCCACGCGCCGGGGCGAGCGTAAGCAGCGCGCACAATGAGAGGTGCACGTCTGGCTGGAAAGGGGTGGATGGAAGATGGAGAAATGGGACGTTGTGGTGGTGGGCGGAGGCCCGGGGGGCTCATACGCCGCCAAGACCGCGGCCGAGGCGGGCCTGAAGACCGTCTTCTTCGAACGCGGGCGCAGGCCGGGAGACAAGAACTCCTCCGGCTGCGGGCTGGGTCAGAGATGGTGGCGTGACTACCCCGAGCTCATGGAGGAGCTACAGAAACTCCCCTCGGTGCGCAAGGTGGAGATGGTGGTGATCAACCTCATCGACGAGCACGACCGCCTGCGTTACCGCTGCGGAACCACCGGGTCCGACCTCTGCGCCAACCGCTGGCCCCACGGCATGGACGGCATCAGCATCTACCGCAGGGACCTGGACCCCTTCCTCGCCGACCTGGCGGTGAAAGCGGGGGCAGAGCTGCGCACTTCCACCCTCGTCTCCGACGTGATCTTGGAGAACGGCCAGGTGCGCGGGGTGAAGACGGAGAGGGGGGAGCCCATACTGGCGGACGTGGTCATCGCCGCCGACGGGGCCATGTCCACCATGGCCAAGAAGGCGGGGATGCGCAAGCGCTGGGGCGGAGGCTGCACCCTGGTCCCCCAGCTCGACTTCGGCTGCAACGAGGACAAGATGGACGACATCATCGGCAACGCCGAGTGGTGCTGGTTCGGGCCCCTCTACGGCACCTACCAGGTGAACTTCCGGGACGGCTTCCATATCGGGGCGGGACAGTGGCTGCGCGACGACTGGGACGAGAAACCCCTGGAGATGATGAAAAAGGTGGTGAAGATACCCGGCTTCCAGGCCATGTGCCGCGCCATCGAGGCTAAGCCCCGGGAGTACCAGGCACACATGCTGCCCTGGCTGAAGAAGCCGCCCAAGACCTACATCGGGGGCATGATGCTTGTGGGAGACGCCGCCGGGTTCCCCTGCCCCCTGGAGGCGGAGGGCATCTGGCACGCCATCACCTCGGGAAAGATAGCCGCGGAGACCGCCGCCTGGGCCATCTCCAGTGGAGACGCCTCGGAAAAGGCCCTCGCCGAGTACGAGCGGCGCTGGAAGGCCTCCGACCTGGGCAAGGAGCACGAGTTCGGGCCCGAGTTCGTGGAGCTCTGGAACTCCTCCATCTTCGACCCCAAGCTCATGGCAAGGCAGATCCAGCTTCTACTGGAGTTCTCCATGCTCCACCCCTTCTCCATCGTCTTCGACTGGGGCGACGCCCATATGGACTGCTTCAACCACCACTTGGAACACCTCCTCGACCTGGCGCCGGAGTTCAGCGAGTTCGGAAAGACCTACATCGCGCCCCTCGCTCGGGGCATCTGGCCCAAGAACGTCAAGCGCATCCTCCTCTCGATAAAGCCCAGGATACCCGCCCTGCGCCGTCTCTCGGACGAGAACTTCTTCAAGGTGGTGGCCAGGCTGTCCAGGGGGCTGGCTCCCTACCTGGACCCCAGTATCCGGCAGGACGCGCCGGTTCCCAGGGAGGTCTTCGAAAAGGGGGTGAGGAGATGAGCCTCGAGGACATCGACTTCTTCGAGCTGGTCAAGCGGGTCGATACCGACAAGATGGGCGACTTCATCAAATACGACCGCGAGAAATGCAACGGGTGCGGGCTCTGCGCCATGGTGTGTTCCTTCGGCCTCTGGGCCGTGAAGCAGAACAAAGCCAAACTGGCCGTGCGCTACCAGGAGCTCTGCCTGGAATGCGGCGCCTGCGCCGAGATCTGCGAGCCGGGGGCCATCGATTTCTCCTACCCCGCCGGCGGCACCGGCGTGGTCATCGAGTACGGCTAGGCCGCAGGCCTGCACGACGGCAAGCGGCGGGGAGATGGCGGCATCTCGCCGGGTTGGAGCCGTGCTGTGACAGGCGTCGCGCGAGGACACGGGCGAGAGGGCAGGATGGGCGAAACGCGGAGTAAGATCGACGTCCACCGCCATGTGGTTTTCCCCCATTACGTGGCGGCCCTGAAAAAGATGGGGATCGAGAGCACGGGCGGAAGGCCCTTGCCCTCCTGGGACCCAGAGAGCGAGCTGGCGCTCATGGACAGGTACGGGATCGCCACCTCCCTGCTCTCCGTTTCCGCTCCCGGCGTCTTCTTCGGGGATGAGGGACATGCAAGGGACCTCGCCCGCGTCTGCAACGAGTCCCTCGCGCAACTGGTGAAGAAGGAGCCGCGCCGTTTCGGCGCCTTCGCCGTCCTCCCTCTTCCCGACGTCGAGGCATCCCTGGAGGAGCTTGCCCACTCCCTGGACATCCTGGGGCTGGACGGCGTATCCCTGCTCAGCAGCGTGGACGGGCGCTATATGGGGGACCCCGCATATGACGACCTTTTTGACGAGCTCGATCGCAGGGGCGCGGTGGTCTTCATGCACCCCCATGCCCCGGACGAGTGCGCGGCGCCCGGGGTGCGCCTTCCCGCATCCCTGTTGGAGTTCGTCTTCGAGACCACGCGGGCGGTGGCCTCGCTGCTCTTCAGCGGCACCCTGGAGCGATGCCCGCGGCTGCGCATCATCCTACCCCACGCCGGCGGCACGGTCCCCTACATCGCCTTGAGGCTCTGCCTAGGTCAGTTCTGGCCCGGACTGCAGGAGAACGTGCCGCGGGGAGTCCTTCACTACCTGCAACGTCTCTACTACGACACCGCCCTCTCGGCGGCGCCCTTCGCGCTGCGTTCCCTGCAGGAACTCGTGGACGTCTCGCACATCCTCTTCGGGAGCGATTACCCCTTCGCCCCCGAGCTCGCCACCGCGGCCACCATAAGTGGCCTTGAGACATACGACGGCTTCGACGCGGAGGCGCTCGAGGCGGTCTTCCGCCGCAACGCCGGGACCCTCTTCCCGCGCCTGCGGTGATGACGATACCGCCTCGCTATCACGGCCACGATGGAGGCGGGGGGGAACGTGCCATGGGGCGGCGCGGGCCGGGCCATCCCCCGTCGCGGGGGCGGGGGCTTGTTCCCGATACGCGGCCGGAAGGAGAACCGGACATGCACGGCAACTGGGGCAGACTGCTGGCGGTCGATCTCGACACGGGCGAGACCGCGGACTGGAGCGTGGACGAGAAGCTGTACCGGGATTTCTTGGGCGGATCCGGACTCGCCGCGCGCCTGTTCTTCGCCCTAGGCGGGCACGCGGCCGATCCCCTCTCCCCCGACAACCCCCTCTTTTTCATGACCGGACCCCTGTCCGGCGCCGGCCTGCCGGGCGGCTCCCGCCTGGCGGTATGCGCGCGCTCCCCCCTCACGGGGCTGTGGGGGGAATCCAGCATGGGAGGGCGCATCGCGCCGCAGCTGAAAGGCACGGGATACGACGGTATCGTATTCCGGGGCGCCTCCCGGCGACCGGTCTATCTCTTGCTGACCCATGAGGGGGCCGAGCTGCGCGACGCCTCCCGCCTCTGGGGCCTGGACACCTTCGAGACCGAGGCGGCCCTGAAGGAAGAGCTGGGAGACGGGAGGGTGGCGGTGGCGAGCATCGGCCCGGCGGGCGAGAACCTGGTCAGGTTCGCCGGCCTGGTCCACGACCGGGGTAGCCTGGCGGCCCGCTGCGGGCTGGGCGCGGTGATGGGCTCCAAGAAGCTCAAGGCCGTTGCTCTGCGGGGGAAGCTGAAGTGCCGCCCCGCCGACGGGGACGCCTGCAGAGAAGTGCGCCACCGGGCTCTCGCCAGCATCGCGAGGAGCCTCTTCGCCGAGGGCCTCCGCCTCTTCGGGACCGCGGGTGGGGTGGACCTCTCCACCGCCATCTGCGACCTCCCGGTCAAGAACTGGCGCAAGGCGCAGTGGAAGGAGGGGATGGAGAGGCTCTCCGGGGTAAGGATCGCCGACACCATCCTCAGCGCCAGGCATTCCTGCCACGCCTGCCCCATCGCCTGCAAGCGCCGGGTGGAGATCCGGGAGGGAGAATATGCCATGCGGGAAGTTCCGGGGCCTGAATACGAGGGCGTGGGATCCCTGGGCTTCCTGCTCGGTGTGAGCGACCTTCACGCCGTGGCCAAGGCCAACGCCCTCTGCAACTCCTACGGCATGGATGTCATCTCCACCGGGGGCACGCTGGCCTACGCCATAGAGGCCTTCCGAGCCGGGCTCATAGACGAGGGCGTCACGGGGGGGATATCTCTGAACTGGAACCGTCCGGAACAGCTCATCTCGCTCATCCACGCCACCGCCCGCCGCGAGGGGTTCGGTGACCGGCTTGCGGAGGGCTGCCGCGCCCTGAGCGAGAGGTACGGTGGACGCGAATACGCCATCCACGTCAAGGGCATGGAATGCCCCATGCATGACCCCCGCGCCCTGTGGTCCATGGCCTTGAGCTACGCCACTAGCATCCGGGGAGGCTGTCACAACCGGGACACCAACCTCGGCCTGGAGATGGGCATGGACGACCTGGAGGAGATCGGCTATCCCCGCACCGAGCCCTAACGCCGGGAGGGCAAGGCGATGATGACCATCCATTCCCAGGCCATCGCCTCCATATGCGACGCGGCGATACTGTGCGTCTTCGCCTGGAAGGGAGCGGGGTCATCCCTGGCCATGATCAGGGACATGATCAACGCCGTAACCGGGTACGGACTGGAGATAGAGGACCTCCTGGAGACGGGGAACCGCATCTGGTACATGAAGAGGTCTCTCTGCAACCTGTGCGGGGCGACTCGGGCGGACGACCGGGTACCACGCCGCATCATAGAGCCCCACCTGGAGGGCAGCAACTCCGGCTACCTGGGAGCCCTCAACCCCCTGATCAGGGCGAACAACCGGCTCCTGGGCATGGTCAGGAGCAAGAAGCTGCTGGAGTACATCAAGCTCTTCAACGCCCGGGTCTTGCTGCCGAACACCTACAGGACCGTGAGCGTGGCCGGCAGGCTTCTGCCCCCGCGACTGCGCCGCGGGCGCGGGGAGGAAGGGGGACATCCATCCACGGCGGGTGTTGACCTCGATTACATGCTCGAGGAGTTCTACCGCCTCCGGGGACTGGACGAGCGCGGGTTCCCGGGAGCCGGGGTGCTCGAAGCCCTGGGGCTGGAGGAGGTCGCGCGCGCCCTGCACCGCGGGGGGGAGCGCCTCTGACCGGGGCGCAGTCCGAAAGGGATCTCTTCTTTGCGCCACGGGCCTGGCGTCTTTACGCTAAGCCTTTGACCTGCCCGACATCTGCCCCAGAGATAAGGAACGGCGGGGACGCGCATCCCAGCCACTTGCGCGCCGTTTTCACGGACGATCCTCCACCAACCGAGCTTCGCATGGTAAACTTTGGAAGCTATCATCATACCGCCCCTCCCTTCCGCCATGGCACCGCGGGGAGAGCCGGCGGGAGAGGGTCCGTTACCCCAGCACGAGGAGTCACGTCGCAGCCCTATCCCGACACGACAAGCCCTGCCTACGATACCCCGATGAAGTGACACGCGGCGTCTCCGATGCTAATATACAAGCTGTACCTCTGGTCCCAAGTTCAAGGTATACGGGGGTGGGATCGCTGTTGCGGGATACATACAAGACGTGGTTGGGCTTTCCTATCTTTTGCCTGCCGGACATGGGAGAAACTTTGGGAGAACGGAGCGAAGGATGTCCTTGATGATTCCCGTTTCATGTTCCAACAGGCCGGGTTGCGCCGGTCGCGCTTCCAGGTTCGCCGCCGCCGCCGCGCTGCTGTCGCTGGCGCTGGTCACGGCGCAGTTTCCCGCCCGGGCTGAAAACGCCGGGGCCGCGGGGGCAGGATCTCCATCCACCGCTCTGGCGCCGCTACCGCCGGAGGCGTCCTACGGGGAGGCCCAGACCTGGTACCTGGCCGAGGGATACACCGGGGGCGAGTTCGATACCTGGGTGCTGGTGCAGAACCCGGGCGTCGAGGCCGCCCACGTCACCTTCGACTTCCAGCTCCCGCCGGGTTCGTCGGCGCCCTCCTTCTCCTTCGACCTTCCCGGACGCTCCCGCCAGTCCTTCCATCTGGACGGCTTCGAAGGCCTTTCGGACACCGACGTCTCCACCCGGGTGACCAGCAGCGTGCCGGTGATGGTGGAGAGGGCCATGTACTTCAGCTACAACGGCAAGACGGGCGGGCACGACTCCATCGGCGTGAAGTATCCTTCCAATATATGGTATTTCGCTGAGGGTTATACCGGGGGCGAGTTCGACACCTGGGTGCTGGTGCAGAACCCGGGCGACGCCAACGCCCACGTCACCCTGGAGTTCCAGCTCCCGCCGGGGTCCTCGGCTCCCCCCTTCGAGTTCGACCTCCCCGCGGGCACCCGGCGCTCCATCCACCTGGACGAGCTGCCGGGGCTCTCCGAGACCGACGTCTCCACCAAGGTGGTGGCCAACATCCCGGTGGTGGCGGAGCGCGCCGTTTACTTCGACTACTTCGGCAAGACGGGCGGGCACGACTCCATAGGGGTGGTCAGCCCGTCCGAGCGCTGGTTCCTGGCCGAAGGCTATACCGGGGGCGACTTCGACACCTGGGTGCTGGTGCAGAACCCGGGCGACGCCTCCGCCCATGTGAGGTTCGACTTCCAGCTCCCACCGGGTTCGTCGGCTCCTCCCTTCGAGTTCGACCTCCCCGCACGTTCCCGCCAGTCCTTCCACCTCGACGACTTCGACGGGCTTTCCGCGACCGACGTCTCCACCATGGTCACCTCCAACCTGCCCGTGGTCGCCGAGCGCGCCATGTATTTCAACTACTTCGGCAAGACTGACGGCCACGACTCCGTCGGCGTCGATTTCCCCTCCGACACCTGGTATCTGGCCGAGGGATACACCGGGGGAGACTTCGACACCTGGGTGCTGGTGCAGAACCCGGGCGAGAAGACCAAGCACGTCATCCTGGACTTCCAGCTGCCGCCAGGTTCCTCCGCGCCCTCCATCGAGTTCGACCTCCCCGGCGGCACCCGGCAGTCAATCCACCTGGACGACCTGCCGGGGCTCTCCGACACCGACGTCTCCACCAAGGTCAGCGCGGACGGGCTGGTGGTGGCGGAGCGGGCCATGTATTTCAACTACGGCGGCAAGGACGGCGGGCACTGCTCCGCGGGGGCCCTCTACGAGCCCCCCATCATCCCAGACACAACCAAGGTCCTGGGCGACGCCGAGCTGGGCCGTCTCGCCGGCGCCGCCAAGAGCGGCGACGGCAAGGAGCTGGTGCTGACCTTCAGCGCCAACGTGGGTGCGCTGCAGGGAATCGAGCCGGGGGACGTCATCGTCGGCGGCATCACCGCCAACACCCCCTACGGCATCCTTCAGAAGGTGACCAAGGTGAATCGTGCCGGCGGCCAGGTGATACTCAACACCGTCTCGGCCTCCTTGGAGGAGGCGGTGTGGAGAGGACACCTCTACCAGCCCCTCGACCTGAGCGCGGCGCGCCTGGTGTCCACCAGGATCCTGGCCGAGGGGGTAGAGTTCGTGCCCGGCGGCGCGGGAGAAGGGGGCGATTTCCGTGACGCCGCCCACATGGAGCTCCCCTTCACCTACAACTTCAACAACGTGAAGCTGGGAACGGATCCCGACTACCTCCTCCTCAACGGCAAGGTGGGGCTGACCTTCAAGGCCGATTTCAACGTGGACATAGACGTGGGCTGGCCGTCCCTGGACGAACTCCTCGGCGGCGGCGTCCTGCCCGACGTGGAACTGAAGAGCGCGGACTTCGGCGTCACCGTCGAGGAGACGGCGGACATCCGGGGCTCCGCTTCCGTGACCAAGAACATCTCGTACGAGAAGGACATCGTGGAGCACGAGTTTACCCCCATCAACGTCCAGATAGGGCCCGTGCCGGTGATACTGGTGCCCTACGTCAACGTGCACGTGGGAGTGGACGGCACGGTCTCGGCGGGGATCTCCTTCGGCGCGATGCAGAAGGGGAGTGTCTATGCAGGGGTCGCCTACGACGGCTCGAAGTGGACGCCCAAGACGGGCAAGGACTTCAGCTTCGAATGGACCCCGCCCAGCGGGAACATCAATGCCGACGTCAAGGTCTACGCCGGGCCGCAGTTCGGCATCAAGCTCTACGGCATATGCGGACCCTACCTCAACCTAGAGCCCTTCGTGCGCCTGGTCATCAACACCGCCACCCCGCCCCTGTGGAAGGTCTTTGTGGGCATCGAGGTGGACATCGGGGTGAAGGCGGGGATCGATCTCGAGTTCGAGGCCGATCTGGGCTGGTTGGGCACCTACGAGTGGAAGTGGTCCCTCGAGCTCTTCGACGTGAAATGGGACGGAGCTCTCTCCTGGGAGATGCTGCTGGCCAACGCGGTGAAGATAGACTCGTTGTCGCCGGGCACGGGAGAAGCGGGAACGGAGGTGACCATCAAGGGCTCGGGGTTCGGAGACACGCGCGAGAACGACTCCTACGTGAAGTTCGGCTCCGTGGCGGCCACCGAGTACACCTCCTGGAATGCCGGCGAGATAAGATGTAGGGTGCCTGCCGGGGTATCAGGGACGGTGCAGGTCAAGGTGACCCATATCTTCCACCGGTGGGGTCCGGTCACCATCCAGGTGACCTCCAACGGCAAGGCCTTCACCGTCGGCGGCGGGGGCGGTGGAACGGGCCCCGGAACCTGGGATGCACAGTCATCGGGGACAACGGAGTATCTGAACGGGGTGGATGCACTGGACGCCAGCCACGTGTGGGCGGTGGGCTCCAACGGTACCATCCGCTTCTTTAACGGCTCGTCCTGGGGCGGGCAGAGCAGCGGCACCACCCAGCCCCTCTACGACGTCTCCGCCGCAGCCGCCAACCGCGTGTGGGCAGTGGGATACCAGGGCACCATACGTTACTTCAACGGCTCGTCGTGGTCGGGGCAGTCGAGCGGCACCTCCAACAACCTCAACAGCGTCTACGCCGCGGACGCCAGCCACGTCTGGGCGGTGGGCGCCAACGGTACCATCCGCTTCTTTAACGGCTCGTCCTGGGGCGGGCAGTCCAGCGGCACCTCGGAGGACCTGTACAGCGTCGAGGGGCTGGACGCCAGCCACGTGTGGGCGGTGGGCGCCAACGGCACCATGCTCTTCTACAACGGCAGCGGCTGGAGCAAGGTATCCGGGGCGCCCGACGATGACCTGGGCGATATCTGGGTCAAGGACGCGAGCAACATCTGGGTCCTGGGCGTCAACCTGTATTATTACAACGGCTCGGGCTGGGAGACGCATCATTCCGGCTGGACCGAAGGCCTCGTCAGCGTGGCCGGCCTGGCCCCCAACCGCGTGTGGACGGGAAGATGGTACGGAGTCATCCACTTCTGGAACGGCTCCGACTGGGTGGTCCAGGACGTGGCAGGCTCCAATGTGGACATCATGGACATCGACATCCTAGACCCCACCCACATGTGGGCGGTGGGCAAGGGCACCATCCTCTTCAACGACGGCACATGACGTGACGGAGGTCGTAGCTTCGATCTTCGATGCGAGTTTACTTGAGGAGGTCATAAGTTACCGGGATCGAAGATCTATACGACCCAATAAGTTACCGACCCTATAAGTTACCGGGATCGAAGATCGAAGATACGACCCCATTGTTTGGAAGGAGGTTTCCTCGTGAAGGTCAATAAACGCCCTTTACTCTTTGTGCTGGTCCTGGCCGCGGCTCTCTTGATCCCCCCCTTATCCTCCATCGGCCCCGCCCTGGCCCAGGGAGGCTGGAGCCTGGAGGCGACGGGGGGCTTGGGGAGCCCGGCGAACGTGGGCGCCGCTTCCTCGGCCGTCTACAACTCCAAGCTTTACGTGGGAACGGAGAACTCCGCCACGGGGTTGCAGATATTCAGTTACGATGGCGAGAACTGGACGCAGGAGGTGGGGGGAGGTCCGGGTCATGCGGCCGGCGGCTTCGGTGACCCCAACAACCTGAGCGCCGCCTCCATGATCGTCTACCGCGGGCAGCTCTACGTGGGGACGTTCAACGGCACCACCGGCTGCGAGATCTGGCGCCACGACGGCACCGCCTGGGAAGCGGTGGTAGGGGGCGGAGCGGCCGTTCCTTCCGGGTTCGGCAGCCCGGGTAACTTGAGCGCCAGCGCCATGGCCACCTACGGCCTCGACCTCTACGTGGGCACCTATTCCTGGGGCGGCTGCGAGGTGTGGGCCTTCGACGGCGCGAACTGGACCCAGACGGTGGGCGCCTCTCCCACCGCGCTCATAGGCCCGGGCTTCGGGACGGCGTGCGTGGTGATCGAATCCATGCAGGTCTTCGGAACCGGCCTCTATGCGGGCACCGGCAGCCCCGGCGGCTGCGAGGTGTGGGCCTTCGACGGTGCCGGGTGGACACCTCAGGTGAGCGCGGATCCTTCCGCTCCCCTGGGAGCGGGCTTCGGGGACGCCAACAACGCCGACGTCATGGACATGGCCGTCTACGAAGGCTCGCTCTACGCGGGGACGAGCAACTGGAACACCGGCTGCGAGGTGTGGGCCTTCGACGGCGCGAACTGGTCCCAGGCGGTGGGCGACCAACCCGGCCCGCACCCGCGATCCGGCTTCGGGTATGCCGGCAGCTTCATGGCCACGCAACTCGAGGTCTATGATTCCCGGTTGTATGTCGGGATACATAACGGCAGCGGATGCATGGTGGCCTATTACGACGGCTTCATCTGGATGCTCGAGGTGGGAGGAGGGGCGCCGGGCACCTACACGGCGAGAGGATTCGGAGATCCCAACAATATCTATATAGGGTGCGCCTCCATCTTCAACAACCGCCTCTTCCTCGGGACCTCCAACAACTCCACCGGCTGCGACCTCTTCGCCCTCAAGTCCTCCACCACCTGGTACCTGGCCGAGGGGGCGACGGCGGGGGGCTTCGAGACCTGGGTGCTGGTGCAGAACCCCAACGCGGTGGCGACCAATGTGACCCTTACCTTCCAGACGGAGAGTGGACCGGTGGCGGGGCCCACGGATGTCGTACCGGCCAACTCCCGCAGATCCTACCTCCTGAACAACTACGTCACCAGCTTCGACGTCTCCACCAAGGTTGCCGCGCACGTGGACGTAATCTGCGAACGCGCGGTGTACTGGACCCCGCCCGGGTCCTCCGTGCGCCGGGTGGGCCACGACTCCATAGGGGTGGTCAACCCCGCCTCCACCTGGTACCTGCCCGAGGGCGTCACCAGAGGAGGCTGGGAGACCTGGGTGCTCATCCAGAACCCCAACCCCAACCCGGTAAACGTGGACGTGGTCTTCCAGACCGGCACCGGCGAGGTGCAGGGGCCCCAGCAGACCCTTGCCGCCAACTCCCGTAAATCCTACAAGGTGGACGACTGGGTGGACACCTATGACGTCTCCACCCAGGTGACCTCGTACATGGGCGATGTGGTCTGCGAGCGCGCCGTCTATTACACCCCCGAGGGATACGCCACCCGGGAGGTGGGCCACGACTCCATCGGGGTGGTCAGCCCCTCCACCACCTGGTACCTGTCCGAGGGGGCCACGGCGGGGGGCTTCGAGACCTGGGTGCTGGTGCAGAACCCCAACCTCGACTTCGTGAACATCGACATGAAGTTCCAGACCGGCACGGGCCAGGTGCAGGGGCCGGTGGAATCCATCCCCGCCCGCTCCCGCAAGTCCTACAGGGTGGACGACTGGGTGGACACCTTCGACGTCTCCACCATGGTGACCTCGACGGGCGGGGCGGTGGTCTGCGAGCGGGCCATGTACGAATCCCCCGCCTCCCGCGGCGTCCGCCTGGTGGGCCACGACTCCATCGGGGCCACCGTGGGCGGCCGGGAATGGTACCTCCCCGAGGGGGCCACGGCCAGCGGCTTCGAGACCTGGGTGCTGGTGCAGAACCCCAACCCCCACCCCGTGGACATCGCCATCACCTTCCAGACCGGTTCGGGCGAGATGCCCGGCCCGGCGGAGACCATCCCCGCGCGTTCCCGCCGTTCCTACGAGGTGAGCAGGTGGGCGGTCACCAACGACGTCTCCACCAAGGTCACCTCCACCGCGGGTGGCTACATCATCTGCGAGCGGGCGGTGTATTGGCGGCCGTTCCCGGGAGCCGTCCGTTACCTGGGCACCGACTCCATCGGCTACGATCCTTGACGGGGTCGCAGCTTCGATCTTCGATGCCGGTTTACTTAAGCGTGCCATGAGTTACCGGGATCGAAGATCCAAGACCCCTCAAAGCTGATCCAGGTCATGGTCGATCTGCTTTCCGTCCCGGGAATATTTAGCTTGGCGAGAAGATGGGAATAATATGAGAAAACCCGTTTCCAAGAGGAGGTAAAGCATGAGCACCATGGACAACCTGAAGGAGGCCTTCGCCGGGGAGTCGCAGGCCAACCGCAAGTACCTGGCCTTCGCCGCCAAGGCGGACGAGGAGGGCTACGGCCAGGTGGCCCGGCTCTTCCGTGCCGCCGCCGACGCCGAGACGGTGCACGCCCACGCCCACCTGCGGGTGATGGGGGGCATCGGGTCCACGGCGGACAACCTCAAGCAGGCCATCGAGGGGGAGACGGCCGAGTTCAAGGCCATGTACCCGAAGATGATGGAGGAGGCCAAGGCGGAGGGGAACGACCCCGCCTACATCTCCTTCGCCAACGCCAACGCGGTGGAGGAGATCCACGCCGGCCTGTACCAGAAGGCCCTGGACAACCTGGGGAGCAACGAGGAGACCGTCTACTACGTCTGCCAGGTGTGCGGCAACACCGTGGAGGGCGAGGCCCCCGAGAAGTGCCCCATCTGCGGCGCCCCCAGGAAGATGTTCAAGCTCATCGACTGATCGACAGGGTTTACGAACGAAAGAGGCCCGGCTCGGCCGGGCCTCTTTTTTGCACGCTATCGCGAGCGGTACCGGAAACCGGGCGGCCAGAGGACGAAGAGCAAGGCCCAGGGCAGAAAGTCGGGGTCATAGGTGGAGAGGATGGCCCGGGTCACCGGCCTGAGCAGCGTGTGGGGCGCGTATTCCCTTATCTTGCGGAAGGCGAACTGCGGCCAGTAGAGCGGTGCCAGCCGCCTGAACTCGCGCAGGGCGGCGTCGCGGTCGGTGACCGCCAGGGCCGCGATCTTTCCCGATACCAGGGCGCCGTTGACCCCGAAGAGGAGCACCGGGCTGACCAGTCCCGCCAGGGTCCCGGCCAGGATCTTGTCCCCCTGCAGGAGGCAGCGGTTGCGCCAGCTCCCCAGGGGCCAGGCGGCCCAGGCGGCGACGCCGTCGTTCCAGCCCGCGAACTCGATGCCGTCGCCCACGGCCAGCTTGGATTTGAACTCCTCTTTCTCGCCGTCGGTCAGGGGTCGCTGCACGCTGAAGACCAGGGCCCCGGCGGCCTCGCCGCGCTGGAAGTAATATCCAAATTCCCGGGTGAAGGAGTCGAGGTAGATGATCACCGAGGGGCGGGACGGGTCTCCCCTTCCCGTGGCCATGTGGCAGAAAAAGGGACGGCAGGGCAGATCCATGGCCTCGAAGGCCTCCCGGTCCAGGCCGGTGGCGACGATGGATCCCGGCGGCAGCTCCTTTATCTCCCGCTTGGAGAGCCTGCTGCCCAGGAGGACCTCCACCCCTTCCGCGAGGGCCTGGCGGTAGAGCACGTTCTCCAGGGAACGCTCTCCCCTGCCCCGCTCCACCGTGAAGCCCTCCACCCCGCGCGGCAGCCCGAACTCGTACTTCTTGCCGTAGGCCCAGGCGCGGGTGAGGGTCCAGGGCTCCAGGGCCTCCTCCACCTCCACCCCCAGCTCCGCCTGCAGCGCGGGGACGTCCATGATGGTGGAGTCGGCGTAGGAGAGGTCGCCCCCCATGTATTCCCGGCCCTCGTGGATGCGCACCTCGCATCCCCGCCGGGCCAGGTTGATCCCCGCCACCAGGCCGGCCAGCCCGGCTCCCACGATCTCGACGCGCTTGCTCATCCGACCCTCCTTTGCCTTCGCGACCCCTACTGACAGTATACTGTTGATGCTCCCCATGCACTCGCACCCTTCGGGGAAGGGCTACCGCGGCGCTCGCACCCGGAGACCCAAGGCTCCGGCGCCAGCACATACGCTTGTACCTTTGGGGGAATCAGCACTGATGATGCTGTACAATCGGAGCGGAAGGGGAGGCCATGCGCGATTCGAGGATAGCGCGGCTGCTGCGCGAGCACGAGGAGCTGCGGGCGAGCGGGATCAACCTGGTGGTGTCGGAGAACCGCCTCTCCGCGCGCGTCCGCGCCGCCCTGGCCAGCGACCTCGCCGGGAGGTACCAGGACCGGGGATACGGGGGCTCTTCCTGCGCCCGCGCCGTGGTGGAGGAGACCGAGCGGCTGGCCCGCGAGGTCTTCCGGGCCTCCTGCGCCCTGGTCGGTTCCGTCTCCGGCAACCTCTGCGTCCTCGCCTGCCTCTCCGCTTTCACCGCCCCCGGCGATACCGTGGCCATGCTCCCCTTCCCCGCCGGCGGCTACCCCTTCGGCCTGGAGAAGTTCCACCGCCGCCGCGTCGCCATCCCTGCCGACGCGCGCAGCCTGGAGATAGACGTGGAGGCCGCGGTCCGGGCGGTGGTCCGCGGGGGCGCCGGGCTCGTCTTCCTCGGCGGCTCCATCATCCCCTTTCCCCACCCCGTGAGGGAAGTGCGCGCCGGCCTGGAGGAGGCCGGGCACGAGTGCCTGCTGGTCTACGACGGCTCCCACGTCCTCGGCCTCATCGCCTGCGGCGAGTTCCAGGATCCCTTGCGGGAGGGCGCGGACATCCTCATCGGCAGTACCCACAAGACCCTCTTCGGTCCCCAGGGAGGGCTGGCGCTCACCGATTCTCCCGAGACGGCGGCGCGACTGCGCGGGATGCTGGAGCTGGACCTGGAGGAGGGCATCGGCCTGGTGGACAATCCCCACCTCAACCGCATCGCCGCCCTCGGCCTGGCCCTGGAGGAGGTGCTGGAAGATATTACCTACGGAGCCAGGGTGGTGGATAACGCCCGCGCCCTGGCCGCCGCCCTGGACAGGCTGGGGATGCCGGTGCGCTTCCGCGAGCGCGGCTACACCGCCTCGCACCAGGTGCTGCTGGACCTGGAGCCGCCCGCGGCGGAGAGGCTCTGTCGCGACCTCGAGGTGGCGGGCATCTTCATCGACGCCTGGGGGAGGTTGGGCGCGGCCGAGGTCACCCGCCGCGGCATGGGGCCGGACGAGATGGAGGCCGTCGCCGGGCTCATCGCGGAGGTCCATGCGGGGAGGCCGGCGCCCGGCCTGAGCGGCAGGGTCGCGGAGCTGGCGCGGTCCTTCCCCCCGGTTTAGAATTGACCGCGGGCGAACAAGGACAGCGGTCGTAGGGCCGGATAGGAGGGCTGCGCGCCATGGGTTACCGACGGATGTCTCCGACGAAAAGGGTTTTTCTCTGCCTGCTGGTGACGCTCTTCGCCTGCGCGGCCTTCGCCCCCGGCGCCCCCGCGGACTGGGGCGGCGGTCATGCCGGGACCGCCCTGCAGGAGACCTCCACGCGCTGGTTCTTCGCCGAGGGCACCACCCGCCGAGGCTTCGACGAGTGGGTCTGTGTCCTCAACCCAGGAGACTTCCCCTGCGAACTCACCTTCCGCTTTCTCCTCCCCGGGGGAGAGGCGGAGCCTTTCAAGACCTCCCTGGAGC
Source organism: Actinomycetota bacterium (assembly GCA_014360645.1). Taxonomy (NCBI): domain Bacteria; kingdom Bacillati; phylum Actinomycetota; species Actinomycetota bacterium. The sequence goes on from JACIXD010000009.1 coordinate 17,428, forward strand.
CCCGCAGCCGCTTCACCCTCAACGTCAACGAAGCGGCGGGACCCGACCTGGACGTCTCGGTGCTCCTGGAGGCGGGCGCCCCCGCGGCCGCGGAGCGCGCCATGTATTTCCGCTACGGCGCCGGAGGCTGGGCGGGAGGACACTGCGAGCACGGGGTAACCTCCCCCTCGACGGAATGGCTTTTCGCCGAGGGGACCTCGCGCGCCGGCTTCGATACCTGGATCTGCATATCCAACCCGCAGCACGAGGCCGTCAGGGTGGGGGTGGATTACCTCCTCGGGGTGGGCCAGGGAGAAAACCTCGCCGACTCCTTCACCCTTCCCCCGCGCAGCCGCTTCACCCTGCGCGTAAACGACGTCGTGCCCCCGGGATGCGACGTCTCCCTGCGGGTCGCGGCGGAGGCGCCGGTGGTGGCGGAGCGGCCGGTGTACTTCGACTACCGCGGCGGTCGGGACGGCGGGCACGACGCCCTGGGCTCGACGTGCCCTTCCAGAAAATGGTATTTTGCCGAGGGGACCACCCGCTCCGGTTTCGAGGAGTGGCTCTGCCTGCTCAACCCCGGCACGGAGGATGCCGCGGCCGAGGTCTCCTTCATGTCCGGCGGCGGCGAGCTGCGTCGCGTGGAGGTATGGGTGCCGGCGCAGCGCCGCCAGACGCTTTACGTAAACGATGCGGTGGGCCCGGAGGTGGACGTCTCGTGCCAGGTCGATTCATCTCACCCCCTGGTGGCGGAGCGCGCCATGTATTTCTCATACCAGGGGCGCCTGCGCGGCGGCCACATCTGCGCTGGCTCGACGGAGCCGTCCACGACCGCCCTGCTTGCGGAGGGCACCACCCGCACGGGGTTCGACGAATACCTTTGCGTGCTCAACCCCAACCACGCACGGGCGGAGTTGAAGGTCTCTCTCATGGACGCCTCCGGTCAGACCACCCGTCTCGCCCATGCCGTGGAAGCTCGCAGCCGCCTTACCCTCAACCTGCAAGACCTCGCCGGACCGGACAGGGACATCTCTATAGAGCTCTTCTCCAGCCTGCCGCTGGTGGCGGAGCGCGCCATGTACTTCTCATACCGCAGCGCGGCCCGGGTGACCATCGCGGCGGCGGGCGACGTCAACCTGGACCTGGACCAGCTACGCCAGGGATACGGTTACTCCTACCCCTGGACGGAGGTGGCGGGGCTGTTGCAGTCAGCGGACCTAGCCTTCTGTAACCTGGAGTGCGCCGTCTCCCACCGCGGCAGCCCGGTGCCGGGCAAGGGGTTCACCTTCCGTGGCAGCCCGGACGCCCTTCCCGCCATGCGCGAGGCGGGCATAGACGTGGTCTCCCACGCCAACAACCACGCCCGGGACTGGGGCACCGAGGCCTTCCTCGATTCTCTGCATTTCCTCGACGCCAGCGGCATAGCCCGCTGCGGCTCGGGGGCCGACTATCAGGCGGCCCACGCGCCCGCCTACCTGACCGCCGGCGGGCTGCGCGTGGCTTTCCTGGCCTACAGCGACATCAACTGGCCGGGATGGCCGGCGGGGGCGGGATATCCCGGCGTGGCCGATGCGGCGGACGCCGCCGGCATGGCCCGGGACATCGCGGCCGCGAGGGAGAGGGCGGACGTGGTGGCGGTCTCCTTCCACTGGGGCATCGAGCGCGAGTACACGCCCAACGCGCGCCAGCGCCAGCTGGCCCGCTTCGCCGTGGACTGCGGCGCCGACCTGGTGCTGGGGCACCACCCCCACGTGGCGCAGGGGTTCGAGGTCTACCGGGGGAGACTCATCTGCTATTCCCTGGGCAACTTCGTCTTCAACCCGGGCAGCCAGGAATGCAACTACACCATGCTCCCGGTCATCGCCATGGACAGCGGGGGCTTCGTTGAAGCGACCATCTACCCCGTGCTCATCTCCAGCGGCCGGCCCCAGGTGATGACGGGGACGGCGGCCACGGTCTGGCTGCAGCAGATCGCCGCCCTCGCCGCCGCCTGCGGCACCCCCGTCACCGTGCACGGCGACACCGCCACCATCCCCTGATGGGGTCAGCCCCGGACATGGGACATCTCGCGATCGGTTCTATCGGCCACAAAGGCATCTTGCCCAAGCAGAAACTAGAATCGTCGCTCACAACCGCTCTATCCTGGCAATTGGATCGGCACCGGACACGGGACGATCCTCCATGGATATTCTCTGAGGCGAGCCGCGAACCCGACCGGGAAAAGATCTTCGATTCCGTCGAGAATTCATATGGCATTCCCGGTTTCAGCCAAAGACCGGGCTATCCCGCCAGCCCGTAACCCCACAAGACCTACTCGCAGTCATCCTTGGAGGCAGTCCGCATTGCAGATCCGTGTCTTAACCCGCAATTCGAAGCAGGAAGATGTCCCATGTCCGGGGCTGATCCCACTAGAAGCGGCCGTGCTTGCCCTGGCCCTGTGTGAAGCGTCCCGCTCCCTGCACCGCCTCCCCGCTCTCCAGGGTCTTCATGCCCAGGCAGTATTCCAGCTCCAAGCCCTCCTCGAAGGGCCGCCCCATGCCGCGGTACAGCGCCTCGCGGTCGTTGCGCATGCATGTCTGCGGGAACTCCGCGAGCTGAGCCGCCAGTTCCTCCGCGGCTTCCCTCGCCTTTCCCTTTTCCACCAAGCGGTTGACCAGGCCTATCTCAAGAGCCTCCCGCGCCGATACAGGGCGGCCGGTGAGGATGAGATCGAGGGCTCGGCTCATCCCGATGAGGCGGGGCAGACGCTGTGTGCCGCCATCGATGAGGGGCACCCCGAAGCGGCGCTCGAAGATGCCCAGGACGGCATCCTCCTCCGCCACCCTGAGGTCGCACCAGACGGCCAGCTCCAGACCGCCCGCCACGCAGTACCCGGAGATGGCGGCGATCACCGGCTTGGAGAGGAGCATGCGGGTGGGGCCGAGGGGGCCGTCCTCGGACATGTCCTCGTGCAGCCGCAGCGCCTCCTGCAGCGGGTTCGACGCTAGAGCCTTCAGGTCTGCTCCGGCGCAGAAGGTGCCGTGGGCTCCCCAGAGCACCGCCACGCAGGCCTCAGCGTCCGCCTCGAAGGCGCGGAAGGCGTCGGCGAGCTGGCGCGAGGTCTCGTAATCGATGGCGTTCCTGACCTCGGGCCGGTTGATGATCACCGTGTAGACCTTGCCGGTCCTCTCTACCTCTACCTGCATTGCCCCTCCTCCGTTCAATGGTCCCAGCCCGTCATCCATAAACAACTCCGTTATACCACCGTATGCGGCAGCAGGGCCCCTGCGCAGAAGAGCATGCATATCAACGATACCTTCGCGAACAGCGAGAAGATAGTGTCGGGGCGCTTTTCGTAATGCCCTCCTACCTCTACCGTGGCCTCGTGCATATAGATCTCGTCCGGGGCAACGCCGAAGATATCCAGCTTGCTCACGAGGTCTATGCTGCCATCGCTGGCATGATGATATGCCGCCCATATCAGTTCGCTGCAGTACCAACTGTCCCCATCCAACTGCTTGGAGAGCCAGTTGATATCATAGGGCTGGCCGACCTTTTCGCGCGCGAATTCAACCGCCCTTCTCTTCGTGGCCTTATCGGCACCCTGTACGCGCACATAACATACCCATGTCATCTCCGGGAACATCCATGATTCAAGCCGCCTTTCGACCACGCCGGTTTCGGGATTGCCGGCCACGATGATTGTCTCATCCCCTGCATACATGGCCGCGTGCGTCCAGCTCATAAAGGGATTGAGGGAGGGGACGGGGCTCAACCTGCACCTTCCGAGGAGGATGTCGCCGGCCTCGAGCACTTCCGCGTCTCCGGGCGTCCCGGGCTCAGGGATCGCGAGGTTCCGACTTTCTCCCTCGGTCTGAGCCTCTGGGTTTCGCAGCCCGATGGCGGATAAACCATCGGTCCCGACATCCACTCCGTCACGCGGGATATACGAGAAACGCGGAGGTGCAAACGCCTCCATCATGAGCCATACGAAAGCGGAGGCGATGAGCATGCCGAGAAAATAATGCTTAAGCAGACTGAGCGCCCTTCCCTGGTTCTCCACGATTCCACCAACCTGGGAAACGGTCCATACGGTTCATCACCCGCCGACAGCTTCCTGGATTTCCGCTCATGATCTGGCGCGCCTACGTCTTCGGCCCCTCTCCCTTCGTTTCCCAGTGTACCCATATCAACGCCGTCCTGAACATCGCACCCCACCCTGCCGCTCACGAACCCCGACTCCGGCAACGACCCTCCCGTCTGAGCCTGCGGCTGATCGAGATTCAGGACATGTGAATTACCGCCGCCGTATGCACGCTCGCTCCAGTCTCGATGGCGCAAGGCCACGTCCTGCAATACCGCCGCGGGACCATGGTTTACAAACCCGGCCTTGCGCTAGAAGCATGAAGATATGTGCTGGGTACCTTGCGGATAGCGACGCAGACGGAGCTATGCCCGGGAAAGGGCCGTCAGAAAGGCCATGCGGACATCCTCCGTCTCGAAAGGAAAGCGCACCTGCCACAGAAGTGAATGGGGTTCGGACCAAACGGTTACGCGGCCTCCCCCGGCCCGAGTACAGGGGTTTAGTTGCTGACCCTGGCGCTGCCCCCACAGGGGACGGGGGCGGCCAGGCCGCCCCCGTTTCGAGCTCGCTCGCGCGAGCGGGTGCTCCGTGTGTCTTCAGGCGCTCGCCGGCGCCAGCTCCCGCAGGGCCTCGATCTCCCTTTTAACCAGCTCCTCCACGGGCACGTCGTTGAGATCCTCGACCCTCATCACCTTCTTGCAGAGCGCTGGGCCGAAGCCGATCTTGCTCAGGTTGATCCCCATCAGCGCCGCCCAGGCGGCCATGCCCTTGACCCACCCCAAGCGTCGCACCAACACCGTGGCCAGTATCGCTCCGCCTAGGGCGCCCCCGAAGACGGCGGCGTTGACGGCCCCGAACTCCTTGAGCGCCTCCGGCAGGCGGTCCAGCAGCTCCTTCTCTTCCACACCCTTCTCCAGGTCCTCGCCCTTGAGCACCCAGTCGATGATCCAGTAATACATGAGGGGAAGGAACATGGTCCCGTAGGCGAGCAGGATCATGGCCACGTCGGAAAAAGCCCACGGCACCACGTTCTTCCAGCTCCAGTTCTCGAAGGACTCGCGGTTCTTGGAGAAGAAGCGCTGGTAGCCCTTGTTGTCCCAGCCGTTGGCGAGGATGAAGAAGAAACCCAGATAGGAGAGGAAGGTGTGCATGGCTGCCTGGTAATACTTGCCTTTCATGAGCGAACGCCAGGTTAGGTAGAAGCCGAGGATACCCTGGGTGACGTTGGTGGTGGTGAAGACCCCCACCAGCCACTGCGGTATGGTCTCGTACTTCCCCACCTGCATGGTCTCCCAGCTCGGGTTGGACCACAGCAGCACCGATCCCGAGGGCACGAAGAGCAGAGAGAGGAAAAGCAGGTTCTTGAGGAAGTACTGGTTGTTGAAGGCGTCCTCGTTCTCCTTGAACCACGCCTTCACCGCCTTCTGCAGGCCCTTGAGGTTCTGGAGGTCCATCTTACCGGGCTTGAAGCCGCTCTCCTTGAGCTGCTTTACCAGCTCCTGGAAAGCACGGCCGTTGCTCTCGCTCAGGCCGGCCGGGATCGCCTCCATCTCGCTCCCGGCTTCCTCCGCCACCAGCAGACCGCTCTCCGCCTTCCACCCGAGCTTCCACCTCCGGGCCTCGTTCTCGGCCCTCAGCCTGCGCAGCTGCCGGAACGCCGCCAGCGCGAAGCTGGAGCCGATACCGTAGGACCAGAACACGTCCACCTGGACCATCCCGACTCACCTCCCGTCACCGACACGGCATCTTCACCGTCGCCACTCCCGGCCGCCCGCGGCGGCCGTCCCTTTCCTTTAACCCTCCCGCGCATGCAAGGTGGGAGGGGTGCAAGCCTCTTTGCCCCCGTGCCTCCCTTCCTGAACTCCGCCAGCCGCGCACCAAGTCCCTCGCCTGGCCGGCGCTCCCCTATCTCGCGCCGTCTCCCTCTCCGGACAATCCCCCCAGCAACAGGGAGATGATGGTCTCCTTCCAGATCTCGAGGGCGCGGTCGGGGTCATCGGAGAGCACCACCCTCTTGCAGGCCTCGAAGAGGGCGGCGTTCACGGCCAGGGCGGTCTCCTTCACGTGCATCCCCTCGCGCAGGTAGCCCTTCTCGACGCCGTTCTTCAGGTACAGCTCCGTGTAGCTCCCGAAGAGGTCGAAGACCTCCCGTATCCTCTTCCTCAGCTCGGGATCGCTTATCCCGAAGGCCTCGTAGAAGAGGATGCGCGAGAACTCGGGGCGTGCCTTGAAGAGCCCGAAGAGCCGGTCGCCGATCTCCTCCAGCTGCCGCCTGTACTCCTCTCGGTCCCGGGGCTGGAAGGGATCGACGTCCTGAACGAGCTCCGCGGCCATGGAGATTATCTCCTCTAACACCCGGTTGAAGATGTCCAGCTTGTTCTTGAAATAGCGGTAGAAAGTCCCGTGTCCTATGTTGAGTTCCGCCGCGATGTCCTCGATCTTGGCGCCGTGATACCCCTTCCGCGAGAAGACCTTGATCGCCGCCCCGAGGATCTCGTCTCGCCGCCGTTCCGCAAGCGTCTGTTCCATCCCGCGCCCTAAGGATCTTGAGTAAACACAACCCGGTCGCATCCCAGAATGCTGAATGACGCGTCATTCCGTTTATACCCGATGGTAACCTCTTCCCAGTCCCCTGTCAATCCTCGTGCCAGGCCGGCGTTTCGCGCTTCATAAAGCAAGATGACAACCATTGGAGGGGCAAATACTAACCGGGCGAGGGATGCCTCGCACATATTTGTTGCCCACAATCTGCTTACTATGTTCCCCGGGCGAGCTCGGGGACGACCCGGGCATGTCCCGGGGCGAGAGCGGACGTCGGACAAGGCTGGGCTGCCGACACCGAACGGGCGCTTGTGTTCGACATTTCCGGTCGCCGGGTAGAACGCGGTCACCGAGCGACCAGATGAACACGACGCCCGAGCGGAGTTCCTGTCCCCGGCCAGGGCCGCGGCACGTACGGTCGGCGCGGTCAGCTCGTCGGCGGCGTGGGTTATCGGGAGGGCTGTGTCACGACGTCGCGGGGTTCGGGAGAGAGCCCGGTGTTCCCACGTCGCAAACTTCACAAGATAAAGAAAGGTCAGGTCAAGGGAGCTCAAGGAGGAGTGCGGGGTTGAGAACGAGGATGAGGCGCATAGGGGTGCTAACGGGAGGCGGTGACTGCCCGGGCCTGAACGCGGTGATACGCGCCGTTACCAAGGCCGCCATCCATCATTACGGACTGGAGGTTGTGGGGATCAGAGACGGCTTCGGGGGGCTCATCAACGGCAACGCCTGCCGGCTGGACGAAGGAGGGGTCTCCGGCATCCTGCACCGGGGAGGCACCATCCTGGGTACCACCAACCGCGATAATCCCTTCCACTACCTGCTGCGCGAGAACGGCGATGAGCGTTACGTGGACCTCTCATATGTGGTCCTGGAGAACATCGACATGCTCGGCCTCGACGCCCTGGTGGTCATCGGCGGCGACGGCAGTATGCGCATCGCTAAGGAGCTCTACAACCGCGGCGCCCCCATCGTGGGCATCCCCAAGACCATCGACAACGACCTCATGGCCACGGATATAACCTTCGGTTTCGACACCGCCCTGCACACCGCCACCGAGGCCATCGACAAGCTGCACACCACGGCGGAGTCTCACCACCGCGCCATGATCGTGGAGGTGATGGGCCGCAATTCGGGATGGATAGCTCTGGAAGCGGGCATCGCCGGGGGCGGGGACGTCATCCTCATCCCGGAGATACCCTTCACCATCGACGGTATATGCGCCAAGCTGTTGCAGCGGCACGACGCGGGCAAGAGCTTCAGCATCATCGTGGTTGCGGAGGGAGCTCCCCACCCGCAGCTGGGGGTGATCGAGAAGAGCTGCGGCAACGGGCGCAAGGTGCTGGGCGGGATCGGCGACCTGGTGGGCGTGGAGATAGAGAGCTATACCGGCATCGAGACGCGGGTTACCGTCCTTGGTCACCTCCAGCGGGGAGGTGCTCCATCTCCCTTCGACCGCATCCTCGCGACCCGTTTCGGGGTTAAGGCGGTGGAGATGGCGGTGAACGGCGAATTCGGGAAGATGGCCTGCCTGCGCACCCCGGAGATCAAAGCCGTGCCCCTGGAGGAGGCGGTGGCCGAGCAGCGCAAGGTCCCTCCCGACGGCGAGCTGGTGCGTTACGCGCGCTCGGTCGGCACCTCCTTCGGAGACTGACCAACAATGGGGTCAGCCCCGGACATGAGACATTTCCCGGATTTCCCCTGAGGTTCGCTAAGGGTTCGGCCTGAAACAACTCCGGAAAGTTGACGGTGCGGCTTCGGTTCTCGAAACGGGAACCCTAGAGTTTAGACATCGAAGATCGACGGCAGGCTCCCTCTGGTAGAGGACTGAAGGTAAAAGCGTACCGCCAGGTACCCCTTTTGGTGGCTTGAGAGATGGGTCTGGCATCTTGCGCGCCGCGAAGGTGTCCCATGTCCGGGGCTGACCCCATATTATTAAAATAAGTGGCGGGAGAAGAAGTCAGCCTGCATGCACGAGACCTTGTCGAACCACTCTCCCGTGTACACGTCGAAGTGCCCCACCGGCAGGTGCACGAGGGTGACCTCCCGCATGCGCGACGCCGCCCTCTCCACTGCCCGCGGGTTGATGAGGCTGTCTTTTTCTCCCAGGATGACCAGGGCGGGGCAGGTAACCCTGCGCGTCCGCCTGACAGGGCGGTAGAGGAGCAGTTCCAGCACCGCGCGCGCCGGGCATTCGTTCCTCCATGCCGTGCCCTCGGGCACGATGGACATGTAACCGGGCTCGGACTCGGGGGTGTTCATGATCCCGAAGGTGCCTGGATCGGAGACGATGGGCACGCGGTAGGGCTCCCGGAAGGTGAGCGCCCGCCCCAGGTCCCTGAGCCCGGCCACCGTGGCCTGCCAGGCGTGCCTGAACCCCGTGTACAGGGCGGATGAGACCCCGTCCACGAAGGGCACCTGGGCCGAGATCGCCGCCACCCCCTCGTCGCGGGAAGCGGTGACTATGACGTGCCCGCCGCTGTACGAGGAACCCCAGAGACCCACGCGCGACCCGTCCACCTCCTCGAGGGACCTCACGTAGGAGAGCGCCGCCCTCCAGTCCCTCAGATGCCGCCAGGGATTTACCAGGTTGCGGGGTCTTCCCTCGCTGGCGCCGAAGTTGCGGTAGTCGAAAAGGAAGACGGCCAAACCGCGCCGCGCGAACACCTCCGCATACGCAGGGAGACCGAAATCGCGCTGCGCACCGAAACCGTGCGCCATCACCACCACCGGAGGCCTCGCCGCCCCTTCCGGTCGGTACAGCCATCCCGCGCACTTTTTCATGCGGGAGCGGAACTCGTGGTCCTCGCGAGTAAAACCTTCTCCCCTCATGACCTTCCTCGCCATCTCCATACCCCCTCGGTTCAAGACTGAAAAGCCGCTAATTCGCCGTGTGTCCCCTATTATAGCCCCTGGCCCGGATGGCCTAGCCAGATGTTTTACTCGCTTTTCCAAAGGTCGGCCGTGGCGGCTGTTTCCCGTCCAGACCCGCATCTCCGGCCATGAAGAAGCCACTCCAACATGAGGTCGGGTCGAGGGTCAGCCGTTCATGGCGCGCGGACGCGACACCACCGAGGATGAAAATCGCCCTTCGCCACCATGACGCTATACATGGTGCATTGAAAGCTATTTTCAGAGCAGAAGCCACTCCAACATGAGGTCGGGTCGAGGGTCAGCCGTTCATGTCGCGCGGACGCGACACCACCGAGGATGAAAATCGCCCTTCGGCACCATGACGCTATACATGGTGTATTGGAAGCTATTTTCAGGGCAGTCCCCGGTATGCCCGGATATCGCGCCCTCCCGGTGGGGACACACCCGTTCAGCCGCGTCCTCGCCCGCCTTCGGGACTGCCGGCGACCTCCGGCGGCATGTGGCAAGACCTCGGATCCATGGCGAAACCCGCGTACGAGATCGGTACGGGCAGAAAGCTCTCGACCCTAATACCTGTCCTCCGTTTCTGGTAAAATGATCCCGGATTCCCGATCTTATGGGGGGTCCCCGGCACAGAGGCGCGGCGGCGACGGGAGGGACCGTGAGGCTGTTTTCCGACCGCTACCTGCGGCAGCTGATGGAGGCGTATATAGGGGAGCCGGAAGGCCTCCCGCCCGTCGATCCGGAAGCCCAGTGCGCCTTCATCGAGGAGTACTTCGAGGCGGGAGCCCCCGAGTTCAGGGCGGTGTTCCTCGCCTGCAGCGCGGCCTTGCGCGCCCTCGCCCTCCTCCTCAAAGGTCGGCCCTTCTCCCGCCTGACGCCTCCCGAGAGAGAGCAACTGCTGAACCGCCTCATGTCTTCGCGCAACCCCCTGCTGCGGGGCACGGCGGTGCTGCCGGGCCTCCCGCTGCTCATGTCCTATTACCGGCGTCCCGAGGTGGCGGTGCCCCTGGGATTCGACGCCCGGGCACTGAAGGAGGAATCCGCCCTTCGGGTGGTGAGGCGGGACCGCAACCTCCCGCCGAAGGAGGAGAGATGACGCTGCCGGGGGTGATGGCGGAAGGCGCGCATCGGCCCCGGGCGGAGCGTTCCGGACCGCCGGTCGCAGCGACGCCTTTCTTGTCATACTCACGGACCCCCGCTAATGGAGGGAGCAGGCGATGATCCTCACCCCCACGGACGTCAAGGGCGACGTCACCCGCTCCGTGGACGTGGCCGTGATCGGCTCGGGAGCGGGCGGCGGCCCCGTGGCCAAGGAGCTGGCGGAGGCGGGCTACGGTGTGGTGGTCCTGGAAGAGGGAGGATACTTCACCCGCGAGGATTTCAACCTCGACCCCGCCGATTCCTACATGAAGATGTACCGCGATGCGGGACAGACGGTGACCCTGGGCCTTCCCTTCATCCTGCTCCCTATGGGTAAGACGGTGGGGGGAACCACCACCGTCAACTCCGGCACCGCCCTGCGCATGCACCGCCCGGTGCTCAAGAAGTGGCACCTCACCCACGGGCTCACGGACATCGGCGAGGAGGAGCTCAACCTCATCTACGCCCACCTGGAGGAGTACCTCTTCGTGAAGCGCGCCGATCCCGAGGTGGCAGGAAAGGTGGCCACCACCTTCCTCTCCGGGGCGGAGAAGCTGGGCCTGTCTTGCGGGTGGCTGCCCCGCAACGCCAAGGAATGCGAGGGCTTCGGGGCTTGCGCCTTCGGCTGCCCATCGGGCTCCAAACAGAGCGTGGACGTGTCCTTCATCCCCGATGCCGTGAGGGCGGGGGTAGACGTCTACACCCGCTGCCGCGCCGAGGAGCTGAGGGTGAGCGGGGGGCGGGTGACCGGGGTACGGGGCGTCTTCCTCGATCCCGCCACCGGGCGCCCCAACGGCAGGCGCATCGACCTCGAGGCGCGGGTCACGGTGCTGGCCGCGGGCGCGGTATTCACGCCCTATTTCCTGCTCCGACAGGGCCTGGCGAACTCCAGCGGGCAGGTGGGAAGGAACCTCCAGATACACCCTGCCACCCAGACCATCGCCCTCTTCGACCAGCCCTTGGGCCCGCCCAAGGGCATCCCGCAGTGCTGTTTCGTGGACGAGTTCAAGGGCGAGGGCATCATGCTGGAGGGAGGGACGGTGCCGCCTGAGGTCCACGCCCTGGCCCTGCCCTTCGCCGGGCGCCGCAATGCCGCCCTCATGACCTCTTACCCGAACATGGGGATCTTCGGGGGCATGGTCTCCGAGAGCGACTCCCACGGCCGAGTGCTGGACCTGCGGCGACCCGGATACCGACCCGCCATCCTCTACAACCTCCGGGGTCGGGACGTGGCCAAGGCCAGGGCGGCTACGGTGCTCATGGCGGAGATATGGTTCGCCGCTGGCGCCCGAAAGGTGTACACGCCCTTCGCCGGGCATTACGAGCTCACGGGCCCGCGTGACCTCAGGCGCCTGGAGCGCTCGCGCGTGCGCGCCGGGGACATCCTGGGCATGAGCGCCTACCATCCCCTGGGCACCTGCCGCATGGGCAGCGACCCGGAATGGTCGGTGGTCAGGCACACCTGCGAGAGCTGGGACCTGGAAAACCTGTACATATGCGACGGGAGCGTCCTCCCCTCCTCTCCGGGGGTGAACCCGCAGCTGACCATCATGGCCATGGCCTTGCGGTGCGCCGGTTTCATCGACGAGCGCCTTTCACCATGACGGGATGCAAATGGTGACCGGGGATCAGGGGGATGGCCGTCTCCGTCCCACGACGGGTCAGCCAGCACAGAGGAGGTCCTAACATGGCCATGGCCTGGGAGGAAGCGGAGGCTCGGAGGGTCGGGGAAGCTTTCGACCGCCTGGTGGGGAAGGCGCCGCGACGCAACATCCGTGACCTAAACCACCTGGATGAAAAAACCAGAGAGCGCGTCTACGCCCTGCTCATCCCCGGTCGCCTGTTCGAGATGTTTGCCATCGACCCTCAAACCTTCACCAACCGCCTGGGAGAGAGGGTGGTGAGCGTGAACGCTCCGCAGGGCGCCACCTTCGCGGTCATCGAGGTCAGGGAGCACCCCCATGACCAGGATGCCATCTTCTTCCTGGAGATCGAGGACACCGCCTTCTTCAAGATCGACATCAACTTCCTGGTCATCAACGACCCCCGCTCCCCGCGCTTCGACACCGACGTGGACACCGCGGGGCGTCGCACCAAGTTCGCCACCGTCAGGCGCAACATCCCGGAGGAGATAAGGGCCATGGAGGCGGGGTTGGCGCCGGGCCAGGTGCGGCGCGGCCTGCGCCTCTTCCGCCACTTCGCGCCCCTGGCCCTCGGGTTCATCGAAGCCATGGGGCAGGACATGGTCATCGCAGAGCCCCTGGCCTATAACAACGCCATCATCTTCGAGAGCTACGGCTTCAACTACATCCGTGGACGCCGCAAGATGGAGGAGATAAACGCCGGCTTCCAGCCCGGAGGGGAGCTCTTCGAGAGACTGGACGGCAGCACCCCCTTCCGGCGTCCGGGGATGGAGAAAACGGTGCGCGGGCGCGCCTGGGCCATTCACGACGGCATCCTGGGCGAACCCTGGCGGGGTATCGAGATGTACCGCACCATGCAGCCCGCCGGCATCTGCACCTTTCCCGGCTGGCGCTACTGACCTTCCGGAAACCAAGGTCAGTCCGTGGTGCTCCCCTCCAAGATCTTCTCCGGCACTATCCTCAGCCTCACCTCGACATCCCCGATGCTGTCGCGCATCTCCGCCAGGAGTCTCTTGAAAGGCGGTGGTTCCCCCTCACCTAAGAGCACCAGGCTGATATTTTTCCCGTCCACGTCCACCGAGTAGATCTCGAAGTCGGTTCCCTCGAGCCATTTCTCCACTCGATCACGCGACCGCTGCTGCAGGATCTGCTCCATGACCACGCGGTAGCTTGCAAACCCGAGCGCGACGATGAGGACCACCGAAGCGACGCATATCACCACCACCCCCAAACGCCTCGCCCTCTTTCCCTCGTGGGAAAGCGCGGACCCTCCGTACCCCATGACAGCGAAAAGGGCGAGGGCCGCTACCACGATGGCCAGGAGATTTGTGAGGAACAGGACAAAGGCCCCAAGGGCCATGGTGAAGGCCCTCGCGGAAAGGCAGATCCCCACCACCGCAAGGGGAGGCACCAGGGAAACCGCGATAGCGACTCCCGGAAGCGCGTCGGACACGTCCTCGCGCGAGGTAGCAAAGGCCCCGGCCGCGCCCGATGCGAGGGCAATTATGAGATCGATGAGGGTGGGGGAGGTGCGCGATAATATCTGGGAATTCCTGGTGACCTCCACTGCCTGCAGGAACCCCTATCCTCGACATCTTCTACCCCCTGACCTTTCGTAAACCGCCTCCGGATCAGGGGGCGGTCTGACCGCTGACGTGATCGGCGCTCCTTGAACAAGACCGTGGTCGCGAGTATCTCTCAGCTTCTCCTATCATCCGGCTCCCCGTCAACGCACCTTCCAGGAGCGCCATGCCCTCGATCGGATGTTGACAGTATAGGTCGGTTGATGACGGCCGGCAACCGCGCATGCTGATTGAGCATATCATGAACGTCCGCACCCCATCCTCGCATTCATCGTTCCACCCGACCGGGAACCCCATCGGTATGAAATGGCATGTGCGCAGGTCGAGCCCCTGGCAGTTTATAAGGGCAACTCCACTCGTCCGGTATCACCTTCGGACCCTGCGCCGTATTCCCCTCCCGGAAGGCTTGTTGCTCTCACTCGTTCAGCTGGACATTACCCTCCACGAGGCGCTCTGCTCCGGACAGCGGGAACAGGAGAAAACAGATGGGAGCTCCTCCTCCGCGACCCGGTCGAGCCCTTGATGAACTCACGGCAGTTGTGGCTCTCAGCGACCAGAACAGTAAAAGACAGGCAGGCCTCGAGCCCGGACGTCAAACCCGGATGCCATCGGTCCCATCCAGGAGAGCAGCGGGCACCGGCGCAATGCATGCCAGGAGAAAGGTCTCACGGGGGCACTTGATTCAAGTACTTTTTGGGAAGCGGTAACCCCTGACCCCCTCGGTTATGATCCCCCTTAGGTTGGCGTCGGTGAGGTCCACGTCGGTCATGTTGGCCCCGGTGAAATCGGAGTTCTCGAGATTGGTCCCCAGCATCATCACCGCCTCCATGTCGCAGCCGCTGAAGTCCACCCCCACCGCCAGGGCCTTGTTGAGCACCGCTCCCGCCATCTTCGCGCCCCTGAGCCTCGCCTCCGAGAGATGGCATCCCCGCATGTCCGCGCCCTCCAGCACCGCTTCCTCGAGGTTGGCCCCGTGCAGGTAGGCGCCCACCATGAAGGCCTTGCGCAGTATGGCTCCGGAGAGGTCGGCCCCCCCGAGGTTGGTGCGCATGAAATGCACGTAGGTGAGATCCAGGCCGCGCAGGTCCGCCCCGTAGAGATCGGGCATCTCGTAGATGTTGTCGCGCCGCCAGGCGTTCCAGGCCTTGACTCCCTCTCTCAGGATCTTCAGATGCTCCTCGTTGGCCATGAATCGTCCCTCCCTGCTCTACTGTTTCCCGCCGTATTATCGCACCGTAAGGTCCTGCGGTGAAGCGCCAGGGCAAGGGTACAGACCGGAGTGGGGAAATGGACACCGACGCGGTGCCGCGGAGGCAGCGCGGAAGGGAGACCGGACGACGCCCGCGGCAAGATCCCGTACACACCGGTCTACCGAGGTTTCCCGGCACGGCGTAAAGGCCCTCCCACCCTCCCCCACACAGTCGCCGCGGGAGGGCAACGGCTCGGTGGTCCTCATGCACTTCGGTAAGGCCGCGGGTGCGGATCTCGTTACCCGTTTCTTTTCCGTCCCCTTTGCCTCGAGGAGAGAGCTTCATGGAGCGCAAGATCCAGACCTCGGAGTATGAGCTCCGGTGCTTCCGTGAGGGGTACACCGCAGAGGAGCTCAAGCGGGATGCTCTATGAGTGGAACCGGCCGTAAAATCACCTGAGGCCCCGCGGGCACACGGGCAACTCAACCCTAAGGCAACCCCAAGGAGTCCATGGTCCGCCGGATGGAGAAAAGCGAGGACAGGGCTTCATATCAGCCATGTAGCGAATCGGCACGGGCCCTTGCCTCTCAGCGCGCTTTGGGTTAACTTTAGTGAAAGTGAACGCATGAAGGGACGTTCGGAAAGGCTGGCTCGGCATATCAGGCTCGGCACCCATGCTGTCTCGCGGTCCCCGTGACCGTACCCGTGAGGACTCCGCCCTCCGGGGCCACCGCGGGATGCCGGTGCCCGACGCCTCTGCGCCGGTGCGATGCGTCCGAGAGCAAAGGGGGGAAGATGAGCGAGGACCTGGAGAGGATAAAGGAGGCGCGCAAGGCCTGGGAGGAGGGGCCGCTGGCCAAGACCCTTAAGAAGTTCCCCTACCTCAACGCGGAGAGCGCCCGCTTCTATGGGCCCGACGACCTTGAGGGCTTCGACTTCCTGGAGAAGGTGGGCTTCCCCGGCACCTACCCCTACACCGCCGGGACCTTTCCCGTCGAGCCCATGGCCGGGCTGGCGAGGCTGGCCTCCATGGCCGGCAAGGGGGAGATACCCGGGGCTGGCGGCCAGACCCGCGCCGCCATCTACTCCGGCTACGGCACTCCCGAGGACACCCGCGACTATTACAGGGGCCTGCTGGAGCAGGGGGGAAGAGGCGGCCCCAACCTCGCCTTCGACCTCCCCACGCAGTGCGGGTACGACTCCGACGACCCCCTGGCGGAGGGCGAGGTGGGCAAGGTGGGGGTGTGCGTGGACACCCTGGCGGATCTCGAGATCATCTACGAGCCCTACCGCGGGGACCTCGACCTCGACAACATCGCCTCCAACTTCACCATCAACGCCCCCGCCAACATCATCATCGCCATGTACGCCGCCTTGGCGGAGAAGCGCGGCATCCCCCTGGAAAAGCTGCGCGCCACGCCTCAGAACGACATCCTCAAGGAATACATCGCCCGCGGCACCTACATCTTCCCGCCCAAACACGCCCTGCGCATGTTCCGCGACAGCCTGGTGTTCCTCACCCGCAACATGCCCAACGTCAATATCACCTCCATAGGCGGATATCACATCCGGGAGGCGGGGGCCACCCGCGAGCAGGACCTGGCCTTCAGCATGGCCAACGCCATCGCCTATCTGCAGGTAGGCGTGGACGCAGGCTTGCACGTGGACGAGTTCGCCCCCCGCTTCACCTTCAATGCCTTCGGCGGGAGCATGGAGCTGCTCAAGGAGGTGGCCTTCCAGCGCGCGGCGCGCCGTATGTACGCGCGCATCCTCAAGGAGAGGTTCGGGGCCAGGGACCCCCGCAGCATGCGCATACGCCAGGCCATCGGCGCGCACATCGGGCCCTCTTCCACCACCCTGCAGCGCCCCCTCAACAACCTCACCCGCGCAGTCATCGGCGCGGTGGCCAGCGTGCTCTCCGGCGGCCGTCCCCTCCCCTTCCCGCCCTACGACGAGCCCCTGGGGCTGGGCTGGAGCATGGAGGCCCTGCAGCTGGCCCAGGACGCGGGAAGGATCATCGCCTGTGAGGCGCGGCTGCTGGAATACACCGACCCCTTCGCCGGCTCCTACTGCATGGAGTCTCT
Source organism: Actinomycetota bacterium (assembly GCA_014360645.1). Lineage (NCBI taxonomy): Bacteria > Bacillati > Actinomycetota > Actinomycetota bacterium. The sequence continues at coordinate 34,528 of JACIXD010000009.1, forward strand.
CACCGACGACATCGAGAACGCCGCCTGGGAGGAACTGGAAAAGATCGAGAAGATGGGCGGGGCGGTGGCGGCCATCGAGAACGGCTACATGCAGCGCGAGGTCTCGCGCAGCGCCTACGAGCGCCAGCGTGCCGTGGAGAGAGGAGAGCGCCTGGTGGTGGGGGTGAACTGCTTCACGGGAGAGCACGAGCTGGAGGTCACCACCAACCGCCTGGTGGCCAACCCCTACGACCCCGAGAAGCGAGAGTGGGCTGAGGAGAAGCAGAAGGCGCGCCTGGCGGAGATCAAGCGGCAGCGCGACGGCCGCGAGGTGGCCCGCCTGTTGAAGGAGCTGGAGTCTCTCGCACGAAAGGAAGAGGAGAACCTCCTGCCCCACCTGGTGGAATGCGTAAAGGCATACGTCACCGAGGGGGAGATCTGCGGGGTGCTGCGCCAGGTCTTCGGGGAATACAAGGCGGTCTCTCCCTTCTGATAGGGAGCGGGGAGGTAGCGCGAGGGGTGAATGCCATGGCCGGTAGCCTCCGCGCCGGCGGGCGCCGGGAGCAGGAGGAGGGCTGCGTGTTCCGCTACCGCCTCTCGGAGGCGCCGCGGCGCGAGCCGCTGCACGCCGACCGCCTGGCGGAATTGATCCGGCAGCAGCTCTGCAACCTCCTGGACATCGCCGTGCCGCAGAAAAACGGGGAGGACGTCGCCGTGGACTCCTTCCGCTTCTTGGCGGAGAGCAAGCCGCGTGCGCTGTTTCCTCGGGAAGCGGCGGAGAATACCCGCCACGCGCGTGACGCTGCGGAGGAAGAGCCCGGGTCAGGTGCGTCACGCCGCGAGGTCCCGCGAGACGGTTCCCCGGAAACGGCATCCATCGTGGAGAAGTGCGAAGGCGGCGTCCGGGAAAAGACTGCCTTCGTGGAGGGGCGTGAAGGCGCCTCCCGAGGCGAGGACTCGCCAAACGGGCGCGGCGGGCGAGAGGCGCCGGGAAGACCCGCCTACCGCAGCCTCGCTAACGCCGCCCTCTACGAGCCACGCGTGGAGTTCATCGCCAGGCAGCTCGCCAGCCTTCTCTCCGTGGTGGAGCTGGAGTGGGAGGGAAAGACGGCGAAGGTGGACGGCTTCCGCCTCCGCGACCTCGACGACTGGACGGGACCGCACGCCTCGGCGACGGCCGACCTCTTCCAGCATGCCGCCACGCGCTGTCAGTTCGACTGCGTGTTCTGCTACAACCGGGGCGGGCCCCCTTCTCTCGCGTCGGACGCAGCTGACGCAGAGGAGGAGTGGCGGGAGCTCTCGGACAGGCTCGCGCGTTACGAGCCCCGGTCGGGCACGGGCCTCTTCCCCACCTTCGGAGGTCCCCGCGAGGTGCTGGCCCACCCCCACGCCCTGCGGCTGCTGCGGGAGGTCCGCGAGCGCACCGACGAACCTATCCGGCTCTCTACCAACGGTGGGGCCCTGGACCGCAGGTGCATCGCCGCCCTGGCGGAGTTGCGCCCGCTCTTCCTGGACCTCTCGCTCCACAGCTCCTCCCCTTCCCGCCGCGCCATGCTCATGAGGGACCCCCATCCCGAGAAGGCGGTGGCGGCGCTTCCCGCGCTGTCGGAAGCGGGGATACCTTACGCGGTCACCATCGTGGCGTGGCCCCTCCCTTCCCTGGAGGAGATGCTGAGTGACCTGCGCGCCACGGTGCTCTACGCCGCGGCTTCGGGGGCGCGCATGGTGCAGGTCAACCTGCCGGGTTTCTCGCGCTTCTTCTCGCCCACCCCGCCCTTCGACACCGCGAAGGTGTGGCCGGAGATCGTGCGTGAGGTGGGGAAGTTGCGCGAACTTTCTGACTGCCCGGTCTTCCTCAGCCCCGCCATGTACGAGGAAAACCTTACCAGGCGGGACAAGAACCGCGCCGAGGTCGTCGGGGTGGTGCGCGGCTCTCCCGCCGCGCGCGCGGGGCTGGCGGCGGGAGACCTGTTGACTGCGGTGAACGGCACGGGGGCGAGGAACAGGCCCCAGGCCAGGGACCTCCTCGCCCTGGTTCAGGCCGCGGACGCCGGGGAGTTCACGCTCACGGTGCGGCGCGGCGGCGGGGACATCGAGCTCACCGGCGACACCCGCGACTTCTCCTACCCCTACGACCCCCAGACGGCCGCGCACCTGGGGGCGGTGTTCATGGGATCAGGGTTCAGGGCGAGCCATCTGGACGAGGTCCAGGCGGCCGTCCACGCGCGGGGGGCGCGGCGGCCGCTGCTGCTCACCTCGGCGCTGGTGAGGCCGACCCTGGAGCAGCTCCTCCGGGAGCGTCCCCTCTCGCTCCCCGGCGGATGCAAGCTCGCCCTGGGGGTGCCGGAGAACCGTTATTTCGGAGGCAACATCATCCTGGGCGACCTCCTGGTGGTGGACGATTTCGTGGCCTTCATCCGGGAGTACGCGGCGCGCGGCGGGGAGGGGCCGGACCTGGTCCTCATCCCCTCCTCTCCCTTCCGGCTCGGCGGCTGGGGGAGGGACCTCACCGGGAGGCCTTACCTCGATATCGAGAGGAGGACGGGGATAGCGGTGGAGCTCTTGCGCTGCGAGACGATATGGGAATGAGCGGCATGCGGACGCGGCTCCCACGTTCCCGCGGCGGTCGCGTCGCAGGTGAGCCGACCGCTTTCCTGTGGACGGATATGGAAACGAGTCCCGCACGACCGCCACTTCCCGAGGGGCGAGACGGGACAGCGGCCTAGGAGGGAGGATCTTCATGGAGAGCAAGGAAAAGGCAAAGGTAAGGGTGCTCATCGCCAAGCCGGGGCTGGACGGCCACGACCAGGGGGCCAAGGTCATCGCCTACGGCCTCAAGGACGCGGGTTTCGAGGTCATCTACACGGGGCTCCGCCGCACCCCCGAGGACATCGCCAACGCCGCCCTGGACGAGGACGTGGACGTCATCGGCCTCTCCATCCTCTCCGGAGCGCACCTGAGCATCGTCAGGAGACTCATGTCCCTGCTGGAGGAGAAGGGGATCGGGGACAAGCTGGTGTTGGTGGGAGGGATCATCCCTCAGGAAGACATACCCAGGCTCAAGGAGATGGGGGTCGCGGAGGTCTTCGTCTCCGGTACCTATATCTCTCAGGTAGCCGACTTCATCCGGGATAAGCTTGGTCTGGCTGCCGAAGCCGCCGGTTAGGCTCGCCCTCGGCCGCGGGTGGCGGCAAGCGGTGACATGCCCGGCGGCATATCGCGGCCTTTTCCCTCCCGCGTCGCCGGAGGCAGCGCGGCCTTCGCTCCCCTTCAGTCCCCGTAGGCGCGCACCAGCTCGTTGATGTCCTCCAGGCTCTCCAGCCCCTTGAGCATCTCCAGGGTCCTGGCGGCCACCCCGGGGCCGATGATGCTCCCCACGCATTCCAGATACTTGTCGTGTATCTGCGCCTCGCTCATGGGGTTCCCCGGCTCGCCCAGCGGCTTCTCCGCCTTCCCCACCGCCGTGCGCCCTCCCCGGAAGTGCACCGCCACCTCGGCGGCGAAGGGGCTGGTGATATCGCCTTCCAGGTCCTGCCAGTCAAAGCGGGAGATGGTCCGCACCACCGGCGCGGAGGTCACCACCTCGTCCCTGAACTGCCCGACCCCCACCTTGCCCTCCAGGAGGGCGGCGGTGACGCAGAACTCGAGGCTGAACTTGCCCTCCAGGCCGGACTTGGGCTCGTGGTAGGTGAGCACCGAGCGCAGCCACCCCGGTACCCTGCATTCCACCTTCTCGATCTCTTCCGCCTCGATGCCCCCCGTATCCAACGCTTCCTGACGGGCCATCAGGGCTGCGTCTATGGCGCCCTGGGGACCGCGGCAGCAGGGATAGGGCTTGTAGGAAAGCCCCGGCTCCAGGAGCTCGTAGGGCTCGCCGAGGGTGTCGAGCAGCTCCTGCGCCCTGTCGGGGTCGTCGGAGAAGGCGCGCGCGAACCCGTTCTCCCCGTAGAGCGCGTCGGGGTTGGCGGTGAAGCCCCGGCTCGCGAGCTGCGCGGCGATGATGCCGTTCATGGCCGCCATCCCGGCATGCAGGGGCTTGGTCATGGTCCCGAAGTTGGCACGGATGCCGTTGGACAGCGAGCAGGAGATACCCAGGGCATGGGTGGTCTGCTCCTCGTCCAGCCCCATGAGCCGGGCGCAGGAAGCCGCAGCTCCCAGGGCTCCCATGGTGCTGGTGCGGTGCCATCCCAGCATGTAGGAATTGCCGCCGAGCGCCGCCCCCACCTTGGCCGCCACCTCCAGCCCCGCCACGTAGGCGGTGATGCAGTCCCTTCCCGGAGACGAGAGCAGCTCGCCGAGGGCGACGATGGCCGGCACCAAGGCCACGGAGGGATGCCCCATCATGCGGAAGCTCACGTCGTCATAGTCCAGGGCATGAGCTGCGGTGCCGTTGGCGAGCGCAGCCCAGGGCGCGGCGGTGCGCCTGAAGCCGTGGAAGACGGTGGCCTGCTCCTTGCCTCCCAGTGACTCCACCCACTCGGCGGTGATGCGGGAGCAGTCGTCCTCCAGTCCCGCCACCGTCACCCCCAGGCAGTCTATGATGGGAATCTTGGCCGCCTCCACCACCTGCGGTGAAAAGCCCTCGTAACGCAGGCCGCATACGAATTTCGCCACCTCCGCGAGCTCGTTCATCTTTCCCCCTCCTCATTCACTCATTCCCCCGTGGCCGTGCCGCACGGCGCGGAGCACCCGCGATCGCGAGTACAGGCGGAGACGGCGGGCTGGGGGATGGTGCGGGTATGCTCCTGCCGCCGTCCACGGCGCCGCCGCGTTCTCGTCCTCGCCGCCGTTCATGCCCGCCGGAGGCGCCGTCTTCAGAGATCGCCCGAAGCTAAGCCCCCCATGCCGACACCGGGCCGTTCCCCGCGCTCCCCGGGAAAACGCGCAACACGGCGGCGCCATGCGTCCGGCGTGGTGCGATAGGACTCCCCTGGATCTCCCGCTTCTCCGCCGCCGCCCGCCCCCGGGCCGCGGCGGCCTCGACAGCCGTTCCCGAACAAGCAAGATACTAGCAGAGCCGGAAGGGGGTGTAAAGGCTGGCCTTGCGCGCAGATATCCAGTATTGATGCGGTATTTCACAGGTATTGCCCCGAGCGCACATAATTTATATCTTTAAGATTGGTGTACGTCTTTACTTTACACTTGGTGAACGATATTGCATAATGCATCGCAAGGGCTTCGTGATGGTGACGGAAAGCGGCCGACCGCAAGGTCCGGTCCGCGATGCGAGAGAAGGGAAAAAGCGGCGCGACACGCCCAGGTCCACCGCTCCTTCCGGAAGAGCGCGCGTCCGGGCTGCGGAAGGAGGGGGGAGCGAGCGGCGGGGGGCACGGTCTGCCGGGAGCCGGTAACCGGGTCCCGGGTCTCGAAGGTTCCGGCGGCAAACAGGGGAGCAACCGGCCCCGGGCATGGCTAAGGGCCGCTGCGAGGCGGCGTCAACGGCCACCGGAATCCCCTGGCTTCCCATCCGGCGGAACTCCCGGTGAGCGGGAGGACGGGAAAGGTTCCCGACAAAGGCGGGCCGGCCGCGGGCACAGGAGCAGCCCCGGCCAGGGGCCCTCGTCCCGCTCCGGGGTGACGGGATGTGCCACCCCGATCCCCCGACACCATCAACAGCCAGATCATGGAAGGCGAATACGGCGACGGCCGGTTCCCGAGGCGCGAGGAGCGGGAAATGAGTCCCGGCCCTCTCGCGTCCCGGCAGCCGGCCCCGAAAAAAGGGGGTGTATCGAGATGAACGTCGGCAACTGGGCGACGAAACGGGCGCTGTTCCCCCTCACCGGGGACAAGACGGCCTTCATCTACGGGGAGCGCAGCCTCACCTACAAAGAGTTCAACCGCCGGGTAAACCAGGTGGCCGACGGCCTGCTGGCGGCGGGGCTGAAGCGGCAGGAGCGGGTGGCGGGGATGTTCTTCAACTGCCCCGAGTTCATGGAGATCTACTTCGCGTGCGCCAAGCTGGGGCTCATCTTCATCCCCCTCAACTTCCGCCTCACCCCTGCCGAGCTCAAGGACATCTTCGAGGACACCGATACCCGCGCCCTCTTCTTCCACTCCGAGTTCACGGGGACCATGGGTGAGCTGCTCGATCTCTACAAGAGCCCCATGCCGGTGGTGGCCGCGGTGGGCGACGCGGTGCCCGACTTCGCCCAGCCATACGAGGAATGGCTGCAGGGCCGCAGCGAGGACGAGCCCTTCGTCCCCGAGCCTCCCGACATGGAGGACCCGCAGCTCATCATGTACACCTCAGGCACCACCGGGAGGGCCAAGGGAGCCGTGTTGCCCCATCGCAAGACCTTCTGGAACACCTTCAACGACGCCCTGGAGCTCCTCTTCGACCTGAGCGCCGTCTCCTTGGTGTCCATCCCCCTCTTCCACTCCGGGGGGCTCAACATCATCACCATGCCCACTTTCTACACCGGCGGCACCATCATCCTGCAGAAGTTCTGGAATCCCGAGGAGGCGCTGCGCATCATCTCCGAGCACCGGGTCACCCATTTCGGCGCCGTGCCCACCATGCTGCAGATGATGCTGGAAGTGCCCGACTTCGACCGCTACGACCTCCGCTCCCTCAAGGGAGTGGGCATCGGCGGCGCGCCGGCGTCCAGGGAACTTCTGGACCGCATCGTGGAGAAGATGAAAGTGCCCCTCCTCATCCAGGTATTCGGGTGCACCGAGACCTCCATCGTGCTCTCCTGTTCCAACATGGAGAAGGTGGGCAGCGCGGGCATCCCCATGTTCCACTCCGAGGTCAAGGTGCTCAAGGAGGACGGGAGCGAGGTGATGCCGGGCTCGGGCGAGGTGGGGGAGATCTGCTCCCGGGGCCCGTACGTCATGCTGGGATACTGGAACATGCCCGAGGAGACGGCGGAGGCCATGAAGGACGGCTGGTTCCACTACGGCGACCTGGCCACGGTGGACGAGGACGGCTACATCTACGTGGTGGACCGCAAGAAGGACATGATCATCAGCGGCGGCGAGAACATCTACCCCGCCGAGGTGGAGAAGGTGCTCATGGAGCACCCCAAGATAAAGGACGTGGCGGTCATCGGCATGGCGGACGAGAAGTGGGGCGAGGTGGGCCACGCCCTGGTCCTGCCGGAGAACCCCGAGGACCCCGTGACCCTGCAGGAGATAGAGTCCTTCTGCGAGGGAAAGCTGGCGCGCTACAAGATCCCCAAGAAGGTCACCCTGGTGGAGGCCATACCTAGGACGCTCACGGGGAAGATACTCAAGAAGGAGCTGCGCAAGCTGTACGCGGTTTGAGCCCGGCCTATCCTCGCCCGCCAGCGGCGCGGACCAGCGGACCGTGCGGGAGGCCGCGGGAGCCTGAGCGTCCGCCCGGCAGGACATGGCAGGGCATGGAAAAAAGGGACAGGAGTAGTTTTAGAATATCTAACGGGCGCTGCCGGCTCGACGGAGGCCGAGCGACCATCGGGACGGCCGTTGACGCCGCGTGCCCGGCGGAGAGACGATGAAGGGGTCATGTACGGGCGGTCGGCTTGACGGATCGAAGGTTCACGGGCAAGGAGGGCGGCATGAACGAGGAAGCGGAGCTCCTGGTCGAGCGGAAGGGAGAGCTGGCGGTGCTCACCATCAACCGCCCTCAACGCCGCAACGCCCTCTCCTCCACCCTGCTGGTCTCGCTGGCCGGCGCGCTGGAGGAACTCGCGGGCGAGGGAGAGGTGCGCTGTGCCATCCTGCGGGGCGCGGGCGACAGGGCTTTCTCCGCGGGCATGGACCTCTCGGCCTTGCCGGAGGGCATCCCGGAGGACGTGCAGCGACAGATCGAGAGCAAGGGGCCGCTGCAGTTCGGCCTCGACGCCATCGAGGACTGCCCCTTCCCGGTCATCGCCATGATCCGGGGATACTGCGTGGGCGCGGGATGCGAGACGAGCATGGCCTGCGACCTGCGGGTGGGGGCGGAGGGATGCCGCATGGGCATGCCCCCCGCGAAACTGGGCATCGTCTATCCTCCCGAGGGCCTGCACCGGTTCATCCGCAACCTCGGCATGCCCGTCACCAGGCGGGTCTTCTTCACCGCCCGGCTCTTCGAGGGACCGGAGGCCCTGGCCATGGGGATGCTGGACTACCTGGTGCCGGAGGAAGAGCTGGAGGGTTTCACGGAGGGGCTGGCGCGGGAGATCGCCGCCAACGCCCCCCTCTCGGTGTCCGGACACAAGCGGGTGCTGCGCATCATGGACAGGCGGGCCGTCCTCTCCGAGGAGGAGAGAAACGAGGTCAACGCGATCATGGGCCGCGCCCTGGCGAGCGAGGACGCGCGCGAGGGGCTCGCCGCCTTCCGCGAGAAGCGCGACCCCGTTTTCAGGGGTAAGTAGCGGGAAGCGGTGGTCCCCGCGCCGGGAAAGAAGGCGCCCGCCTCCGTGAACGTTTGCCTTCCATGTATACGAAATCTTTTTCAAAACCCCTTGCATTTTGCGTTCACCTTTTCTAAAATAAGATTCAACATATCCGGCAATCATACAGGCATTACATAGCAATACAAAGACCAGGTTACTATGTAGATAGTGAAAAAAGTAAAGTCTGGAAGGCAGATAAGCACCAACACCTGAAGAACGAACGCGATCCGCAAGCCTCGCATCCTCCTCGCAGCCGGGCTCGTACCAGGGAAGACCGCAAGGACCGCGACACACTCCCGGAAGGACCAGACTTTTCACATATCTGCCGTGCCGGCAGGGCATCCCTGCCCGCATGCCACCGCAAGGTACGGGGCGGCGGGCGGTAAAGAAGCCGGGCGCGGCGGCCGGATCGAGTGCCGGCAAACATGGGTGGTGAGAAGAGGTGACCGTTCGTAGCCGGGATCGCGCGGAGCTTCCGCCGGCCGGAGGGAAGAGAGTAAAGGGGGTTGGTCGCGAGGGGGATGTCGTTCAGATGCTTCTGGTCACCGAGTCGTGGTGTAACTGGAGACAAGATCCCGGAGACTGCGGAACAAGTACGAGAAGGGGGTAGGTGATGTCAGCGGTAGAGACGAGGACCATCGAGGAGATCGAGAAGAGCGGGCAATGGTGGTGGTGGGCCGAGCACAAGCGTTCCAAGAGGCTCGACTACCTGCGCAAGGCGGTGTGGAAGAAGGGGGCCAAGGGCTCGGGCTACAACCCCGGGGTGAAGGTGGACCTGGAGAGGGCCGTTCTCTTCACCGAGGCCTTCAAGGCCAACGAGGCGGACAGCCTGCGCATGCGCTACGCCAAGGCCCTGGCCAACGTATTCGACAACATTACCATCTTCATCCAGGACAACGCCCAGATCATGGGTTACCTGGGGTCACGCCCTCACACCATAGTGTGGCACCCGGAGATCCTCTTCCTGCTCAACGAGGACCTCTACAACGACCGCACGGTGATCCCGGAGCCTGAGGCCGAGAACCTGGCCCTTATCCGGGAGCTATGCGACTACTGGAATCCCATCTGCACCGGGGCCAAGGTCTTCAACCTGGTGCCGCCGGAGGAGATCGTCAAGCTCCTCACCGGGGTCATCGGCTGGGGGCTCCCCATCTCCCGCATCGGGTACGCCACCAAGCAGTGGGACTACATGTTCAGGCTCGGACTGGAGGGCATCCTGGCCGAGATCGACGCCAGGATAGCCGAGGCCGAGGAGCACATATACAAAAAGGTGCCCGACCCGGACGAGCTCCCCTACTACGAGAAGCTGGACGTCTGGAAGTCCATGAAGGTGGTGCTGGAGGCGGTGATCCGCTGGGCACGCCGCTACAGCCGCCTGGCGAGGATCGTCGCCGAGAACTTCGAGACCGACCCCAAGCGCAAGGAGGAGCTGCTGCGCATAGCCGAGGTGTGCGAGAAGGTGCCCGCGCGCCCGCCAGAGCACCTGCACGAGTCGCTGCAGTTCGACCATTTCATCCAGATCGCCTGCCGCTACGAGGCCTGCGAGGGCGCCTGGCCAGCCCGACCCGACTACTGGCACGGCCCCTTCTACGAGAAGGACGTGAACCAGGATAAGATCCTCACCCGCGAGGAGGCCTTGGACCTCACGGGCGAATTCCTCATCCGCTGTTACGAGGTGGGGTGGTTCTGGCTCATGCTGGCGCGCGACACCCTGCAGGGGATCACCGGCACCTGGGTATGGACCATCGGGGGCGTGAACGAGGACGGCACCGACGCCTGCAACGACATGACTGACTGCCTGCTGGAGGCGGCCCGTCTGGTAAGGGTTGCCAACCCCACCTTCGCCTTCCGCTACCACCCCAACGTCAGGATGTCCACCCTGCGGCAGGTCTTCGAGTGCATCCGCCAGGGACTGGGTTATCCGTCCATGCGCAACGACCCCGTGCTCATCACCAACGCCATGCACTGGCACAAGCACCCGCTGCGGGAGGCGCGCCGCTGGGTGCACCAGGCCTGCATGTCGCCCTGCCCGGACACCAAGCTGGGTTGCCAGCCCTTCCGCATGGCCAACGCCACCATCATCGCCGCCAAAGCCGTCGAGTACGCGCTCTTCGACGGCTATGACAACACCCTCCAGATGCAGTTCGGCCCCCATACCGGGGACGCCTCCAAGTTCGAGTCCTTCGAGGAGCTCTATCAGGCCTGGTACACCCAGATCAAGTGGATGATGGACACCTTGGTAAAACTTACCAACGGCGGCCGTTACATGGCGCAGTACCTCGACCCCAGGCCGCTGCTCTCCGGGCTCTACGAGCGCTGCGTGGAGCTGGGCGTGGACTCCTCGCACCCCAGCGAGCGCGGCAACTCCTGGATCACCTTCTTCGCCTGGATGGAGACCGGAGACAGCCTGGCTGCGGTCAAGAAGCTGGTCTTCGACGAGAAGAAATACACCATGGCCCAGCTCGTCGAGGCCCTGCGCGCCAACTGGGAGGGCTACGAGGAGATGCGCATGGACTTCGTGCGCGCGCCCAAGTGGGGTAACGACGACGACTACGTGGACCAGATCCACGTGCGCTGCCACCAGGACGTGGCCAAACACTCTTGGGAGATCAAGGATCCCACCGGCAACCCCTGGCCTCCCCTGCCGGAGAACATCGCCGCCTACGTGACCAACGCCACCAAGGTGTGGGCGCTGCCCAACGGGCGCCGGCTGGGGGACACCCTCTACGACGGCGGCTGCTCTCCAGGGGCGGGACTGGACAAGAAGGGGCCCACGGCGGTGCTGCGCTCGGTGGCCAAGATCGACCACATCGGGGACGTGCGCGCCACCCTGCTCAACCAGAGGCTGTCGCCCCAGCAGCTCGCGGGCGAGAAGGGGTTCCAGATCTGGTACTCCTACATCAAGACCTGGGCGGAGCTGGGCATCGACCACGTGCAGTTCAACATGGTGGACAACGAGACCCTCAAGGCGGCCCAGAAGGAGCCGGAGAAGTACCCCGAGCTCATCGTGCGCATAGCCGGTTACAGCGCCCACTTCGTGGACCTGAACAAGAAGACCCAGGATACCATCATCGCCCGCAGCGTGCAGGAGCTGGGCACCTGATGGCGCGGGGGCGGTTCCGTTCCGGCCCGGCGAGCTCGAGAAGGGGGTAGAGCGATGACCGATTGGGAACAGATGCGCCAGCAGTGGATCCAGGGCGCCATAACCAAGGGGCGCAGGGAGATGCCGGAGAAGGCCTGTGCCATGTGCAGGAACTTCCGGCAGAACTCGGCCTCCGCGGCGGGGGACGGCTTTTGCACGGCCATAAAGGACGGGGAGAAGAACAAGGTGGTCTTCGACAACACCGACGCGGCGGGATGTCCCCACTTCGCCGAGATCGAACGCATACGTACAGACACCAGCGAGTTCATGTGGGACCCCGAGTTCCGGCCCCAGAGGCAACTGCGAGAGAAATAAGGCGGCGCGGGAGGATCGAGGGCGCAGATGATCACCTGCGGATACTGCGGATGCCGGGGATGCCTGGGGGAGTTCGCCTACGTGGCCCAGGCCGGCGGCACTGGTCCCGCCACCCTGAGGCGATGCCCCTCCTGCGGCGAACTGGTAATCGTGGAGGGGGTGGAGGCGCGGCATCCGCCTCCATCCCCCACCGGCCTGCGCGCCGCGGCGGCGCGATCCGGAACCCGCTCGGAGAAGAACGGCAAGGAGGTATGAGGAATGGTCAAATGCGAGAACTGCGGCTACGAAGGCGTCAAGTCCGAGTTCCGCTACCTTTACAACACCACCCTGGACGCCGAGACCGCCTACCGGGAGTGCCCGAAATGCTACGGGTGGGTGGTGGTCAACGAACTCCAGGAGGAACGGGCCGAGAAGTCCCTGGAGAACGCCCAGGCCTGAAGGTGAGAAGCACGGTGCGACGCATCCGGCTTGACGGCGGTCGGCAGGTGGATCGCAGCAGCTTGATGGGGGTGCTTTTCCCGCCGAGGGTCGCGGGCATGCCCCGGGTGTGCGGGTCCGAGCGCCCCGCCCGCGGTCTGCATCCCGCCGCGCCGGGAGGCGGAAAGGGGAGGTACGGAGATGGGAGCTGAGGGTATAGGACCTGAAGCCTTGGTCACCAACATCCAGCGCTATTCCATCAACGACGGTCCGGGCATCCGCACCACCGTCTTCCTCAAGGGTTGCCGTCTGAACTGCGCCTGGTGCCATAACCCGGAGTGCATCAACTTCGGCCCCGAGATCTACTGGAAGCAGTCGCTGTGCACGCAGTGCGGGAGGTGCTTCTCCGTCTGCGAGAGAGGAGCTGTGCAGCCTCCCATCTACCTGGAAGCCGAGGGCGAGAACGCTCACTATCACAAGATCGACCACTCGCGCTGCGACCTCTGCATGGCCTGCGTCGAGGCCTGCATCTACGGCGCCCTTACCAGGGTCGGGGAGCCAAGGAGCGTGGAGGAGGTCCTGGAAGAGGTGGAGAGGGACATGCCCTTTTACCTCAATTCCGGGGGTGGGATGACGGTGACCGGCGGCGAGCCCACCGCCTTCCCGGAATTCACCCTGGCGCTGCTGAAGGGGGCCAAGGAGCGTGGCATACACACTTGCCTCGACACCAGCGGGTTCTGCGAATGGGAGGTGCTGGACGCGCTGCGTCCGTACGTGGACATCTTCCTCTACGACATCAAGTGCCTGAGCAGCAAGCAGCACCTCCTGCGCACGGGGGTGAGCAACTCCCCCATCCTCGCTAACCTCACTCGGCTGGCGGAGGCGGGCGAGAGCATCATCGTGCGCATCCCGGTCATACCGGGATTCAACGATTCCGTGGAACACATGGAGAAGGTGGCGGAGTTCCTGGCGGGGCTGGGGCCGTCCCTGATCCGAGTGGACCTGCTCCCCTTCCACAACTGGTGCCAGGACAAGTACCGCTGGCTGGGCCGCGAATGGCCTTATCGGGACGTCGAGAGCCTCGCCGTGAGCGAGGTGGACGACCTCTTGGACGTCATGGAAGAAAAAGGCATTGTCGTCACCATCGGAGGATGAGCCCCCTGCGGGCCGGTAAGGAGGTAATAGGATGAGCTGTGGAGACTGCAAGTGGTTCTTCCCCCTGGAGGAAGATCCCAGCCGCGGGGACTGCGTGCAGCGCGAGTCGGACGGCAAGAGCGAATACTACACCGCCAAACCGCACAGCGCCGACGACGCCGCGTGCGAGAAATACGAGGCCAGGTAGCGCCGGGCAGCCGGGCAAATCGGTCCCGTGAGACGGGTATGAACGGCTGCCCGAAAGAAGGGGCGGCCCCCGCCGCGAGAACCCTCCCGCACGGCGGGGGCCCTTCCCGCCCCCGCGCGAGCTCGGGACCGCGACCGGAGCGGGCATCCGGGGGGTTACGGCGCGGAGGTAAGGGCGGCGGGAGGACGCCGGAGAAGAGGTGAGAAGCGAGCTGTTTTGTCCCATGTCCGGGGCTGACCCCAAACGGAGGTGGTGTGGATGGTGATCGTGTGCGACCGCTGCGGCTACGAGGGGGAGGGTGAGGAGTTCCGCCTCATCGGGAACGTGATGTGCTGCGGCCCCCTCATCTTCCGCGAGTGCCCCGGCTGCGGCAACCCCGTCATCTGCGACCGCCAGGAGATGCGCGAGGAGGTGGAGAACGCGGCGCGCGACATCTCGCGCAGGATAGAGGCGGCGATACACTGCGGGGACACGGCGCAGGCGCGGGAGCTGCTGAAGGACCTCTCCTTCCTCAACCAGTGCCTCAACCTCGACGCCATCAACGATTACGTGCGGGAGAAGAAGCGCGAGGTCAACCGCCTGGAGAGGGCCGCGTCCTCCCTCTGAAGGCGGCCAGGCCGCGGTGCACTCAGCCTCCGGCCACGTCCCCGGAGGCCACGCGCAGCAGCTCGCCCCCGGCCTCCAGCAGGAGGTTGCCCTCCTCGTCCACCCCGCGCAGGAGGCCGCGTACCTCCTCCTCCCTCCTCCCCGAGCTCCCCGCCAGGGCGTAGGGCGGGTTCACCGTCACCTCGCGCCCCAGGAAGGCCAGGTGCGCGCGGTATTCCTCCATACAGGCATCCCATGCCGCACCCCACCGGTCCCGCAGGCCGCTCAGCGCGGCGCGCAGCAGCTCCATGCGGTCCCAAGTCCTCCCCTCCTCGATGAGCAGGGAGGTGGGGGGTAAGCGGGCTTCGATATCCAGTTCGCCGGGGAGATAGCCCACGTTCAGGCCGAGGCCCACGATGACCAGCTCCCCCGTCTCCCGGGCGAAGGATTCCGAGAGCACGCCCCCCACCTTCCTCTCGCCGTAGACGAGGTCATTGGGCCACTTGAGGTCGGGCCCCCTTCCCCCGAGCTCTACCACGGCGGCGCGCACGGCTAGGGCGACCCTCACTGAGGCGCGGAAGCCGCTCGATTCCCTCAAGGCCACGCTGAACATGAGGCTCTTGCCGGGGAGGTCGAGCCACTGGCGGCCCATCCTTCCCCGTCCCCCCGTCTGGTGACGCGCGACCACCACCAGCCCCTCGGGAACGCCCCCCTCCAGCAGCCTTCTCGCCTCCAGGTTGGTGGAGTCCAGGGTGTCGTATTCCCTTATCTCCCAGGAGGGCAGCTCTCTCTCCCGCTCACCGAAGCCCGACCTCAACGCACCACCCCTTCCGCCGTCCGCTCACGGGGCCTGAACGCCGCACGCGTCCCAAAACCGCGGGCCGATTCCCTCCTCCCGCTCCGGACCCGCTCTTCCCTCGACCCCGCCGCCTCCACGGCACCTCCGTAAAATAGTTCACTCTTACTAAAGTTTTATCGTCATTTCCGCCTTGACACCGGGGCCCTTTTCCATTACAAATATAGCAAACTCCAGTAGGGGGAAAGGCCGATGACAACAAGGATGAGCATGCGCATATCGGGAAAAGCCGTCCCGGAAACGGGGGCCATGGCGGTCGCCGCGCTGCTCTTCGCGGCCCTCACGGGGATCGGAGCCATCATCAGGATCCCTCTTTCCCCCGTGCCGGTGACCATGCAGGTCCTTTTCGTGCTCCTCTCCGGTCTCGTCCTGGGACCGGTATGGGGACCGGTCTCCCAGGCCATGTACCTGACCATGGGAGCCTGCGGCGCCCCCTTCTTCGCCGCTCCCCCGCATGCCGGGCCGGCGGTCCTCTTCGGGCCCACCGCAGGATACCTATGGGGTTTCCTCCTCGCCTCGGCGGCCGCGGGATGGATAGCCGGCCGGGATGGTCAGGCGGACGGACGGGACATGCGGCGCGCTCTTATCCTGGCCCTCGCCTGCGCCGCCGGGATCGCGGCCGTCTACCTGGCGGGAACCTCCTGGCTGGGGGCATGGCTGGGAGCGAGCGGCAAGAGCCCTCTGCTTGCCTACCGCCTAGGGGTCAGGCCGTTCATTCTCATCGATATAATGAAAGCGGTGACGGCGGCCGCCCTGGCGTGGACCTTTCCGCGCCGCTGGTTCGGCCTGGAGTAACCGAACGCGCGCGCACCGCCCGCTCGATCATTGCCGGAACCAAGGCCATATGAGGCATCGGGCTCAAGAGACCCCGCAGGCAGGGACAAAGGGGTGAAGATGGAAGAGAGAAAACACCGGGTCGGGATCACCGACACCACCTTGAGGGACGCGCACCAGTCCCTGTGGGCCACGCGCATGCGCCTCACCGATATCCTTCCCATCGCCGAGCGCATCGACGAGGTGGGGTACTATTCCGTGGAGGTGTGGGGAGGGGCCACCTTCGACGTTTGCATGCGCTACCTCAACGAGGACCCCTGGGACCGCCTCTACCGCATCCGGGAGAAGTTCAAGCGCACCAAGATACAGATGCTCCTGCGCGGGCAGAACATCGTGGCCTACCGCAACTTCGCCGACGACGTGCTGGAGGAGTTCATCAAGCACGCGGTGGCGGGAGGGATGGACATCATCCGCATCTTCGACGCCCTCAACGACACCCGCAACATGCAGAAGGCCATCGAGTTCACCAAGCGCGAGGGAGCCCACGCCCAGGGGACCATCTGTTACACCATCAGCCCCGTGCACGACATCGAGCACTTCGTGCAGACGGCCAAAGAACTGGTGGAGATGGGCTCCGACTCCATCTGCATCAAAGACATGTCGGGGATCCTCGCCCCCTACGTGGCCTTCGAGCTGGTGAGCAGGCTCAAGGAAGCGGTGGAGGTCCCCATCCAGCTCCACTCCCATGCCTCCACGGGCATGGCCTCGCTCTCCTACATCAAAGCCATCGAGGCGGGAGCGGACGTGGTGGACTGCGCCGCCGCCCCTCTCTCCCTCTACACCAGCCAGCCGGCGGTGGAGTCCATGATCGCCTCGTTGAAGGGCACTCCCTACGAGCCGGACCTGGACTTCGAGGCCATCCGCGACGTATCGGAATATTTCGAGGTGGTGTCCAAGAACCGCAAGCTCATGGGTGTGGAGCAGCCGCTCATCGACGTCACCGTCATCTCCCACCAGATCCCCGGGGGCATGGCCACCAACCTCATCGCCCAGCTCGAGCAGCAGAACGCCCTCGACCGCCTGGAGGAGGTGCTGGAGGAGATCCCCGTGGTGAGGAAGGACATGGGCTATCCCCCCCTGGTCACACCTACCAGCCAGCTGGTGGGAACCCAGGCGGTCTTCAACGTGCTGCTGGGAGAGCGCTACAAGATCATCCCGCGCGAGATCGAGAACTACGTCAAGGGTTATTACGGACGCCCCGCCGGGCCCATCGGCGAGGAGCTCAAGCGCAAGGCCCTCAAAGGCGAGGAGCCCATCACCTGCCGCCCCGCAGACCTCCTGGAGCCGGAGCTGCCCAAGGCCAAGCGGGAGCTGGACCCGGAGCTGGTGGAGAAGGAGGAGGATTACATCTCCTACGCCATCTTCCCGGACGTGGCCCTGAAGTTCTTCCAGTGGAGGAAGAACCCGGTGATCGAGGAAGAGGCGCCGCAGAAGGCCATGGAGCGGCGAGAGCGCATGTTCCTGGACGGCACCTCCCTGGAGGACCTCGCCGACCGCCTGGCGACGGTGGTTAGCGAGGGGGTGAGCCAGGCGCTGCAGAACCTCTCCGTGACCGTAAGCCTGGGAGGGAGCCCCGTCCACGCGGAGACGGCCGGCGCGGCCGCCCCCGCCGCCCGCCGCGCGGCCACCGCCGTGGAGCGCGAGGAGCTGGGCCTGGTGATGGTGCGCTCCCCCATGGTGGGCACCTTCTACTCCACCCCCTCGCCGGGCGCCGACCCCTACGTCAGGGAGGGCGACGAGGTGGAGGAAGGTCAGACCCTTTGCCTCATAGAGGTGATGAAGCTCTTCAACGAGATCCCCTCTCCCGTCGCGGGACGGGTGAAGCGCATCCTGGCCGAGCACGGCGCGGGGGTGGAATACGACCAGGTGATCATGGAGATCGAACCCCTGGGAGGATAGGCCTTGTTCAAGCGGGTACTCATCGCGAACCGGGGCGAGATCGCCCTACGCGTGCTGCGGGCTTGCCGCCTGCTGGGGCTGGAGACCGTGGGAATATATTCCAAGGCGGACGCGGACGCCCTGCACCTGCGTTACGTGGACCAGAAGGTATGCGTGGGTCCTGCCGCCAGCGGGGAATCCTACCTCAACATCAGGAACATCATCGGGGCCGCGGAGATCAGCGGAGCGGACGCCGTGCATCCGGGCTACGGGTTCCTGGCGGAGAACGAGGAGTTCGCCCGCGCCTGCGAGGAAAACGACATCAAGCTCATCGGTCCCGACCCCGAGGCCATGTCCCTCATGGGGAACAAGGCGCGCGCGCGAGAGGCCATGCAGAAGGCGGGGGTCCCGGTGCTGCCCGGGGTGTCCTCCTCCGACCTCGACGAGTCCGCGGCCCTCAAGGTGGCGGATGAGCTCGGGTTCCCGGTGCTCATCAAGGCCTCCCTGGGAGGCGGGGGCAAGGGCATGCGCGTCGTCCACGACCGCCAGGAGCTGGTCCGCGCCCTCCCCCTGGTCAAGGCCGAGGCGCGGCACGCCTTCGGCTCCGAGGAGATCTACCTGGAGAAGTTCCTGCGCAGGGCGCGGCACGTGGAGATACAGGTGCTGGGGGACGAGCACGGCAACGTCATCCACCTGGGCGAGAGGGAGTGTTCCATCCAGAGACGCAACCAGAAGCTGTTGGAGGAGGCGCCCTCCCCGGCGGTGTCGCCCGAGCTGCGCGCCAGGATGGGGGAGGCGGCGGTGCGGGGCTCGGCCGCCATCGGCTACAACTCCGCCGGCACCTTCGAGATGCTCCTGGACGAGGAGGGCGACTTCTATTTCATGGAGTTCAACGCCCGCGTCCAGGTAGAGCACCCCGTGACGGAGATGGTCACCGGCATCGACATCGTAGTGGAGCAGATCAGGAACGCCATGGGCGAGCCCATGTCCCTGCGCCAGGAGGACGTGGAGCTGCGGGGCCACGCCATCGAGTGCCGCATCAACGCCGAGGACCACCACCGTGACTTCCTGCCCACTCCCGGCTACATCGAGAGGTGGACGGTGCCCGGGGGACCCCACGTGCGCGTGGACACCCACTGCTACCAGGGCTACCACGTATCCCCAAACTACGATTCCCTCCTCGCCAAGCTCATCGTGCACGGGCGTGACCGCGCCGAGGCCCTGCGCCTCATGGAGCAGGCCCTGCGCGAGTTCGAGGTCGAGGGCGTATCCACCCTCATCCCCTTCCACCTGCGCCTGCTGGCGAACCCCGATTTCATCGCCGGCAGGTACCACACCCGCTGGGTGGAACAGGACATGTTCTGATGTTGCCTCCCATTCCCCGCTTGATATAGCCTTGACTACGGACCAAGCGAGTGCCCGCGCGGGGAAAGGAGCGAGCCAGGTGGATTCCAGCAGCAGGGCAGATTACCTGCTAATCGCGGGCGCGGCGGTACTATGGGGATCGGTGGGGGTGTTCCTGCGCTGGGTGGATCTTCCAGGCAGGGAGTATTTCGTGGTCTTCATGCGCTCCGTCATCAGCCTCTGCTTCCTCACCGCGGTGATCCTGGCGAGCGGGAAGCGGGAGCAGCTCCATCCCGGCAGGCATCCCCTCCTCCTCCTCGCCAGCGGCGCCCTCCTCACCTTCCACTGGGTGATCTTCCTGAAGGCGCTGAACAACCTGTCCATCGGCGACGCGGAGTTCATCACCTACCTGGCCCCCGTGTTCGTGGCCATCCTGGCCCCCCTGCTGTTGAGGGAAAGGCTGGAGGCCACCACCGTGCTGGCCCTGGCCCTCGCCGTGGGGGGGATGTTCCTCGTCGCCCTCACGGGCCAGGAGGAAGGCGCCGCCCTCAGCGGCCCCGGCATCGCCTACGCCCTCACCGCGGCGGCGAGCTACGCCTTCCTCCTCATCATCCTGAAGAAGCTGCGCCGGGACACCCCCTCTCTCACCATCACCTTCTACCAAACGGGGGTGAACGCCCTGCTCCTCCTGCCCTTCTGCGCCTTCCGGGATTTCCAGGTCACCGCGGGCGGCTGGGTCTCCCTCATGGTGCTGGGGACGGTGCACACGGCGTTCGCCGGGCTGGTCTACGTGCACGCGGTCAAGAGGGTGAAGGCACAGCACGTGGGGATCATCGCCTATCTCGAGCCTCTGAGCGCGGTGCTCTTCGGGCTCGCCTTCCTGGGTGAACGGCCGGGGTGGCAGGACCTGGCGGGGGGCGCGCTGATCATCGCCGCCGGCGCACTGGTCATGCACCGCGCCTGGTCCGGTAACGGCCCCGCCCCCGAGGGCCCTCAGGCATAGATGGCCAGGTTCAGGTCTCCGTCCGGGAGCGCCTCCCACTGGTGCCGGGATGACTCGAGCCCCGCGAGCAGCTCGTAAAGGCCCTTGGCCATGCCCACCAGCATGTAGGGCATGCACGCGTTGCGGATGGAAAGCTCCAGCTTCCCCCTGCCGCCCTCCACGCGCGCCACATAACCCAGGCCGCGCAGGGCGGTGAGGGCGGGAAGGGAGGGCGCGATGCGCGACACCGCCTCCCTGTCCACCCGGGACTTCACGTAGCGCCGCTGGGCCTCGATGGACGTCTCGAAGACCCGCGGCCCGAACTCCTCCTCCAGGTCCCCGAAAACGGCGTCGATGGCCTGCGAGCCCAGGACGGCCACCCGGCGCGAGGTATCGGCGGCGATGATCGTCCCCTTCCGGAGATCCCAGCGGTAGCGCGCCACGTCCTCGGGTACCCCGCATTCCGGACAGCGCTCGTAGGCGAGGTCGCCGGGCTTGAAGTCATACCTCCTGCGCCGCAGCTTGCCGCTCAGCTCGAGCTCGTGGGCTCCGGGCCGTACCTCCACCAGGTATTCGTCCTCGCCCGTCTCCCTGCTCTCCACGCGCATGTCCATGCCCTCGAAGGCCTCCACCGTGCCCAGCACGTCGGCCATCCACAGGGGGAGCGAGTAGGGGTGGCGCACCACGAAGCTGCGCCAGGGGTACTCGTAACCCCTCTCCCAGCCCTCGCCGAGGACGATGTCTCCGTAACCGAAGACCTTCCCCATGTTGACCACCCTCTGGCTCAACTCCCTGCGCAGCCTGTGCAGGGCTTTCGCCATCACCTTCGTGAACGGCGAACCGCCGCGAATGGGGTCGGCGTCGCCTATGAGGAGGGTGTTCCTCACCTCGAAAGGGAAGCTCCTCTCGATGAAGCGCCTGGTCTCCCTCCTGCGGCTCTCGATGACCATGGGCTCCACGGGCTTCCCGAGCATCTCCCGCATGCCCGCGAAGATGTTGTCGATGACGTTGGATTCGAAGAAGACCATGCGGTTGCGGGGGGAGTCCGCAAGGGTGATCACGCCGTTGTCTCCCCAGCGCAGTTCGCGCCCGATCAGCGTGGGCACCCCGCACCGCGCACAGAGCTCGATCTCCTCCACGCTCTCCTCCCTATCCCTTGCCTCAAACTCCCCTCATGGTTCCCCCGGCCTGCGGAGCCCGGGGTGAGGAGCGGCGGCGTCAATCCACCCTCACCTCGATGGAGAGGTCGCCGTCGTCGGCGAAATGGTATTCATATCTCGAGCTCTCCCTGTTGAGGGCCAGCTCGTAGATGGCCTGGGCCATGCCCACCATGAGCAGCGGCAGGCAGGCGTTCTCGATGGTGAGGGAGAGATGCTTTTCGTCCGCCTCGAAGCGGGTGACGTTTCCCATGCCCCGGAGCGCCGAGAGGCGGTTGAAGGTGGTCCTGCCCCTCCTCCAGTCACGCCGGCGCGCTCTTTCCTTCACGAACCTCCTCTCCGCCTCGATCACCGCGGCGGGGACCTCCTCCCCCAGCTCGGCCTGCAGGTCTTCCAGCACCACCTCCAGGGCCGAAGGCCCGTAGATGGCCATCCTCCACCCGTAATCGGGGTCGTTGATGATGCCCTGCTCGGGTTTCCACTCGTAGCGCGCCAGCTCGGCCGGCAGGCCGCATCCCTCGCAGCGCTCAAAGACGATCTCCCCAGGCTTGAAGGAATAGCGCCTTCGCTTCAACCTCTCCTTCAGCTCCAGGGGATGCCCGGCGGGATAGGTCACGAAGAGATAGGTGTCTTCGTCGAGCCGCTCGTAGCGCACCCACTGGTCTATCCCTTCGACGGCCTCGTTGGATCCCAGGGCGTCCGCGGCCCAGAAGGGTACGGAATAGGGATTGCGCACCACGTTCGACCGCCAGGGGAAGGGATCTCCCATCTCCCAGGTGTCTCCGGGCCGGGAGTCCCCGTAGCCGTATATCCTGCCGATCTCTATGATCTCCCGGGTGATCGTCCTGGTGATCTCTCGCAGGACCTTCTCGCCGGCGGGGTCTCTTCCGGTTATCCCCTCCTTGTAGGCGTCCCGGGCGCTCGCGATCATCTCCCTCACCTCCGGGGGCAGGGAGCGCTGGATGTACTTCTTCACCTCGCGCCTGCGGCTCTCGATGACGATGTGCTCGATGGGCAGCCCGATGAGCTCCTCGATGCCGCGGAAGAGGTTGTCTATGACCCGCGACTCGTACAGGATCATGCGGTTGGCGGGAGACCTCTTGAGGGTGATGACCCCGTTGTTCCCCCATTCCAGCTCCCGGGAGATCATGAGGGGCACTCCGCACCGCGCACAACGCTCCACGTCCGCCATGGCTACCTCCATCGATCGCGATCTCTGCACTTGATATTTTCGCCTTGCGGCGCGGCGGACTTGAGCGCGGGGAAGGATCGGGCCCCGGGACCCTTGTCCCACCCCGTGCCGGCGTGGCCCCGAGATGAGCGCCGCGGAAAGCGCAGGTACGCGGTCCTGGAAGATGGGGTTGGAAGGAGAAAGATATAGTGCGATATCCAGAATCTCCGTGCGGCGAGATCTCCCCGGGGAGATGGTGGTTTGCGGTCATCTGGGCGGACCGACGCCCGCCGCGCGGTGGGAAGAAGGAGGGGTCAGGCCTCAGGCCGGCGGCGTGAGTTCGCCGGAGTCGCCTGCCGCCGCGAGGAGAGGAGGAAGCGCTTTTCCGGACCCGGAGAGAGGGTTCGCTTGGGCACTCCTTTCTGCCTGCGCCGCGGGCAGCGCGGAAGGCCCTCCGCTCCCAAGCCTATGCTATCCGAACCGCGATGGAGAGGTCGCCGTCGTCCGCGAGCTCCCACTCGCAGGTGGAGCTCTCCACGCGGTAGGCCATCTCCACCAGGGCCTGAACCGTCCCCACCATGGGGAGGTGCAGACACGCGTTCTGGACCAGCATCTCCAGGCCGTGCCGGTCTCCCTCGAAGCGCGCGAGGTACCCCAGGCCGCGCACGGCGATCATCTGCTGGAAGGTGAGACCGTCGAGGTTCCAGTTCTCCGTGTTCCAGGCGGAACGGATATAGCGCCGCGTGGCCTCGATCACCGTCTCGGGTATGGCCTCCCCCAACTCGTACTCCAGGTCGTCGAAAACCGCGTCGGCGGAAAAGGGGCCGAAGATGGCCGTCCTCCTCCCCGTATCGGGGTCGGTGATGGTGCCGGCCTCGACGTCCCACCTCTGCCTGGCCACCGCCAGGGGGATTCCGCACTGCGGGCAGCGCTTATAATCCACATCGCCCGGCTTGAAGTCATAGCGCCTGCGCTTAAGGCGTTCCCTCAGCTCCAGCGCGTGTTCTCCCGGAAAGACCTCCGTGCGGTAGGTGTCCTCGCCCGTCTTCTCGTACCTCACCTGCATCTCGATGCCCTCGAAGGCCTCCACCGATCCCAGGTTGTCCGCGGCGAGGAAGAGGATGGAGTAGGGGTTCCGCACCTTCTGCACCCGCCAGGGGAAATCCGCCCCCTCCTCCCAGAGCTCGCTCATCATCTGCTCGCCGTAACCGTAGTTCTTCGCGATGTCCATGATGTTCCGGGTGATGACCCTCATGGTGGCCAGGAGGGTCTCCCGCTCCTCGGGGGTCATGCGCGCCATGCGCTCCTCCAAGCCCGAATCCGATCCGTCGATGATCCCGCGCACCTCCGGGGGAAAGGCCCTCTCGATGTAGCGCCGGGTCTCGCGGCTCCTGCTCTCTATGACCATGCGCTCGACGGGCACGCCGATGAGCTCCTCGATGCCCCTGATGACGCGGTCGATGGTCTCGGACTCGAAAAAGACCATGCGGTTGCGGGGGGAGTCCGCAAGGGTGATCACGCCGTTGTCTCCCCAGCGCAGTTCGCGCCCGATCAGCGTGGGCACCCCGCACCGCGCACAGAGCTCGATCTCCTCCACGCTCTCCTCCCTATCCCTTGCCTCAAACTCCCCTCATGGTTCCCCCGGCCTGCGGAGCCCGGGGTGAGGAGCGGCGGCGTCAATCCACCCTCACCTCGATGGAGAGGTCGCCGTCGTCGGCGAAATGGTATTCATATCTCGAGCTCTCCCTGTTGAGGGCCAGCTCGTAGATGGCCTGGGCCATGCCCACCATGAGCAGCGGCAGGCAGGCGTTCTCGATGGTGAGGGAGAGATGCTTTTCGTCCGCCTCGAAGCGGGTGACGTTTCCCATGCCCCGGAGCGCCGAGAGGCGGTTGAAGGTGGTCCTGCCCCTCCTCCAGTCACGCCGGCGCGCTCTTTCCTTCACGAACCTCCTCTCCGCCTCGATCACCGCGGCGGGGACCTCCTCCCCCAGCTCGGCCTGCAGGTCTTCCAGCACCACCTCCAGGGCCGAAGGCCCGTAGATGGCCATCCTCCACCCGTAATCGGGGTCGTTGATGATGCCCTGCTCGGGTTTCCACTCGTAGCGCGCCAGCTCGGCCGGCAGGCCGCATCCCTCGCAGCGCTCAAAGACGATCTCCCCAGGCTTGAAGGAATAGCGCCTTCGCTTCAACCTCTCCTTCAGCTCCAGGGGATGCCCGGCGGGATAGGTCACGAAGAGATAGGTGTCTTCGTCGAGCCGCTCGTAGCGCACCCACTGGTCTATCCCTTCGACGGCCTCGTTGGATCCCAGGGCGTCCGCGGCCCAGAAGGGTACGGAATAGGGATTGCGCACCACGTTCGACCGCCAGGGGAAGGGATCTCCCATCTCCCAGGTGTCTCCGGGCCGGGAGTCCCCGTAGCCGTATATCCTGCCGATCTCTATGATCTCCCGGGTGATCGTCCTGGTGATCTCTCGCAGGACCTTCTCGCCGGCGGGGTCTCTTCCGGTTATCCCCTCCTTGTAGGCGTCCCGGGCGCTCGCGATCATCTCCCTCACCTCCGGGGGCAGGGAGCGCTGGATGTACTTCTTCACCTCGCGCCTGCGGCTCTCGATGACGATGTGCTCGATGGGCAGCCCGATGAGCTCCTCGATGCCGCGGAAGAGGTTGTCTATGACCCGCGACTCGTACAGGATCATGCGGTTGGCGGGAGACCTCTTGAGGGTGATGACCCCGTTGTTCCCCCATTCCAGCTCCCGGGAGATCATGAGGGGCACTCCGCACCGCGCACAACGCTCCACGTCCGCCATGGCTACCTCCATCGATCGCGATCTCTGCACTTGATATTTTCGCCTTGCGGCGCGGCGGACTTGAGCGCGGGGAAGGATCGGGCCCCGGGACCCTTGTCCCACCCCGTGCCGGCGTGGCCCCGAGATGAGCGCCGCGGAAAGCGCAGGTACGCGGTCCTGGAAGATGGGGTTGGAAGGAGAAAGATATAGTGCGATATCCAGAATCTCCGTGCGGCGAGATCTCCCCGGGGAGATGGTGGTTTGCGGTCATCTGGGCGGACCGACGCCCGCCGCGCGGTGGGAAGAAGGAGGGGTCAGGCCTCAGGCCGGCGGCGTGAGTTCGCCGGAGTCGCCTGCCGCCGCGAGGAGAGGAGGAAGCGCTTTTCCGGACCCGGAGAGAGGGTTCGCTTGGGCACTCCTTTCTGCCTGCGCCGCGGGCAGCGCGGAAGGCCCTCCGCTCCCAAGCCTATGCTATCCGAACCGCGATGGAGAGGTCGCCGTCGTCCGCGAGCTCCCACTCGCAGGTGGAGCTCTCCACGCGGTAGGCCATCTCCACCAGGGCCTGAACCGTCCCCACCATGGGGAGGTGCAGACACGCGTTCTGGACCAGCATCTCCAGGCCGTGCCGGTCTCCCTCGAAGCGCGCGAGGTACCCCAGGCCGCGCACGGCGATCATCTGCTGGAAGGTGAGACCGTCGAGGTTCCAGTTCTCCGTGTTCCAGGCGGAACGGATATAGCGCCGCGTGGCCTCGATCACCGTCTCGGGTATGGCCTCCCCCAACTCGTACTCCAGGTCGTCGAAAACCGCGTCGGCGGAAAAGGGGCCGAAGATGGCCGTCCTCCTCCCCGTATCGGGGTCGGTGATGGTGCCGGCCTCGACGTCCCACCTCTGCCTGGCCACCGCCAGGGGGATTCCGCACTGCGGGCAGCGCTTATAATCCACATCGCCCGGCTTGAAGTCATAGCGCCTGCGCTTAAGGCGTTCCCTCAGCTCCAGCGCGTGTTCTCCCGGAAAGACCTCCGTGCGGTAGGTGTCCTCGCCCGTCTTCTCGTACCTCACCTGCATCTCGATGCCCTCGAAGGCCTCCACCGATCCCAGGTTGTCCGCGGCGAGGAAGAGGATGGAGTAGGGGTTCCGCACCTTCTGCACCCGCCAGGGGAAATCCGCCCCCTCCTCCCAGAGCTCGCTCATCATCTGCTCGCCGTAACCGTAGTTCTTCGCGATGTCCATGATGTTCCGGGTGATGACCCTCATGGTGGCCAGGAGGGTCTCCCGCTCCTCGGGGGTCATGCGCGCCATGCGCTCCTCCAAGCCCGAATCCGATCCGTCGATGATCCCGCGCACCTCCGGGGGAAAGGCCCTCTCGATGTAGCGCCGGGTCTCGCGGCTCCTGCTCTCTATGACCATGCGCTCGACGGGCACGCCAATGAGCTCCTCGATGCCCCTGATGACGCGGTCGATGGTCTCGGACTCGAAAAAGACCATGCGGTTGCGGGGAGAAGCGGCAAGGGAGATGACGCCGTTGCTCTCCCAGTTGAGTTCCCTGCTCACCATGAGGGGAACCACGCATTCGGCACAGGTCTCTATCATGCGCCATCCCTCCTCCGGTCGCCTCTTTGTCCCGGTCGGAAGGCAGGCCTCGACATCCTCTCCACTCCTATTATTCTTATTCTCGGAAAGGACGAGGCCGTCCTTCAGCGACACCCGGACCCGTGCCTGGCTCCGCGCGGAAACAATCGGCGTCCTCCCCCGCCTCCGCGCGCAGTGACGCCGGCGCTGCGGGGGCGCCCGCCCGGCCGTTTCCTTGTGGTAGAATAGCCCCCAGGAGGGGTTTGGCAGGGAGGGCGAGGCATCCGATGGCGTCCCCGGAAAACAGGTCAAGAACGCTGCGGCTTCGTCCATCTTCCTCTTCCTGCCATGACAGGGCGCGTTGCGGGGAGATGCCTCCTGCCGAAAGGGAAGACCCGGCGCGAGGTGGGGGGTACGGTAAAGTCGCCGAGACCTACCGTTCTCCCCTCCTTTCCGATAGCTCGGTGACACACGGCACCCGGGCCGGATGGGTCAGCGGGCGGGGACCATCCCGCCACGACAGGGGGGAGGGAAGATGAGCGACGAACGCCTGAGCGAGACGGGCAGCAGGCTGCTGCGCGAGGTCCCGGTCCTGATGAGCCTGCGCAGGCACGATCCACGAGGGGTGGACGAGATCCTGCGTATCGTGGAGAGCTGCGCGGAGTTCAACCGCCTGCACGCGGAGCCCGTGGCGCTGGAGCTCGACTCCCGCATGGAAAAAGACCCCGAATACTTCGACTGGGACCTAGCCCGCGCCGCATGCCGGTACCGTCTCTTCAGCCTGGTCATTCCCGCCGTTATGGGAGGCCTGGCGGGAAGGTACATGCTCACCGCGGGCTCATTGGCCTTCGAGGAGTTGTGCTCGACCTGCGCCGGGATCGGGAACATGATCGCCGCCTCCAGCCTGGGCGCCTCCCCCATGCTCACCCCCGGCGGCATGCCGCACTGGGACACGGTGCTGCACGAGATGCTGGAGGGGGAGAAGAGGGGCGAGCCGGTGCTCATGGCCTACGCCATTACCGAGCCCTCTGCCGGGACCGACGTGGAGGAGCCGCGTTTTCTCGCCCGGGCGAGGATCGGCATGGAGGCGAGGAAGGTCCGGGGCGGTTACCTGCTCAACGGCCGCAAGTGCTTCATCTCCGGGGGGAAGGAGGCGAAGTACCTCACCGTGTGCGCGGCCACGGACCGCGAGCGTCCCCTCGAGACCTGGACTGTCTTCCTGGTTCACCGGGACATGGAGGGTTTCTCGGTGCCCAGGGTGGAGCCCAAGATGGGCCAGCGCGCCTGTCACGCCGCGGAGATACTCTTCGAGGACGTCTTCGTCCCGGACACCCACGTCATGGGCTACGAGGGCGACGGTATGTCCACCGGCATCCTCACCATCATGGCCGCCTCCCGCGGACCGGTGGGCGCGGTGGGGACGGGCATAGCGCGCGGCGTCTGCCGGCACTTCCTCGCCTGGGCCAGGGAGCGGAGGAACGGCTCCAGGCCCCTTGACGAACAGCACATCCGCATGGCCGCGGCCGACATGGTGGCGGCGGTCCAGGAATCCCGGGGGCTGGTGCTCAACCACAGCCTGACCGGTGACGCCGTCTTCGGCAGGCTCCTGGTCAACCCGCTGATGAAGGCCATCTTCGCGCTCCCCAGGGAGGTGCGGATTTCCAGGCCTTACCAGGCCTACCTCCATTCCCGCCACGGCAAGGCCACGGCCGCGCGCCTGCTGCGCATGCTGGTGAGCGAGGACGAGATGACCAGGCTCCTCGCCCTGGCCTCGCTGGCGAAGTTCGCCTGCACCGACAACGCGGTGGCGGTGGCCTCGAGAGCCCTGGAACTCATGGGGGCGGACGGGAGCGAGGAGAGACGCTGGGTGGAGAAGTGCTACCGCGACGCCAAGGTTACCCAGATCTACGAGGGCACCAACCAGTTGAACCGGCTCACCTATCACGACATCGAGATCGGCGGCGACCTCAGGGTGGAGCTGCCGCGACCGCGGTGAGGGAGGTGACGTGATGAGGACCTGGGGTTCAGGTCGCCCGGGCACCGCCTCCGCCCTCCGCATCGCGAGCGCCGGAAAGCGACCCTTCCGCCGCTGGACAGCAGATGGGGTGCCGGCCAGAGCATGGGACGGATCGCCGGCAACGGCCCACGGGGCGCGCGGCCCCTCTTCCCTAGCGCCGGAGCCGGTATGCATGGAGACGCGCGGGTATTCGCCCCGCGCCCGCAAGGCGGAGGGCGAGAGGAGCACCGTGAGCCCGTACGCATGCTCGGGATCGCGCGGGCTTTCCAGCCGCCCACGGCGTCCGGACAAGGAGGTGTGAAATGTCGGTGCTCTTTACCCCCGGCAGGATAGGAGAGGTGGAGATCAGGAACCGCTTTGTGCACGCCGCCACCTACGAGAGCATGGCGGAAGAGGACGGCAGGGTGTCCGAGATGCTGCTGCGCCGCTACGCGCGCCTGGCCCGCGAGGAACTGGGGTTGATCATCCCCGGCATCATGATCGTGCATCCCCTGGGCGACGTGCCGGGTCGCGCCATCGGCATCCACGACGACGCCATGGTTCCCGGCCTGAAAAAGCTGGTCGACACGGTCCACGACGGGGGGGCGAAGATCTTTTTCCAGCTCCTGCACGCAGGCGCTCAGACCAACCGCCAGGCCATCGGGCGCCCTCCCCTGGCCCCGTCGCGCACCGGCATCAACCCCATGTACCTCAACCGCGCCAGGGCCATGAGCGAGGACGAGATACGAGAGGCGGTAAGGGCCTTCGGCGCAGCGGCGCGGCGGGCATCGGAGGCCGGGGCGGACGGAGTGCACGTCGCCGCCTCCGGAGGGTATCTGCTCAACGAGTTCCTCTCCCCCTACTTCAACCGCCGCCGCGACGAGTGGGGGGGCACGGACGAAAAGCGCTTCCGGCTCGTGCGTGAGGTGCTCCTGGAGGTAAGGAGGAACCTCATGCCGGGGATGGCCATGACCGTCAAACTCACCGCCAACGACTACACTCCTGGCGAGGGGATGACCGCTCCCCTGGCGGCCAGGTACGCGGCCTGGATGGCGGAACTGGGGATGGACGCATTGGAGATAGCCTCGGGCTGCACCACCTATTCGGGTTGGCATATCTGGCGCGGAGGGGTGCCGGTGAGGGAACTGGTGCGCGACCTGCCCGCCTGGCAGAAACCCGCAGCCTGGGTGGCCTTCCGGCGCATGGTGGGCAAGTTCGATTTCGAGGAGGGCTACAACCTGCGGGACGCGGAGGTGATCAGGGCGGCCATCGGCGACGTCCCTTTCATACTGGTGGGCGGGCTGCGTCGCCTGGCGCACATGGAAGAGGTGGTGGAGAGCGGTAAGGCGGACTTCGTGGCCCTCAGCCGACCATTGGTGAGGGAGCCTTCGCTGGTGAGGAAGTTCAGGGAGGGCTCCGCCGACGCCTCCTCCTGCATTTCATGCAACAGGTGCTTTGCGGAGATCGTGCACCGCAGGCCGCTGCGCTGCCGCGCCTGACCGTGGTCGGGAGCCGGGATGAGGAGACGAGGATCGGGAGACGGCGGATGACGGAGGACGGGGGCCCGGCACGTGAACGGGCATGTAGAAGCCCGGTCACACCGTGTGAACGGTCACGGGACGGCCGGATCGTACGGCTCATCCTTAGCGCGGGTCGGCGTTGCTCGCCCGCCGCGGACAAGATCGCGCATCACGAGAAAGGGAGGTCGATTTCATGAGCTGCAAAGGTGATACATCCCTGGGCCTGTCCCTGCGCTGGGACGGAGGCGACGAGAGAAGGCTGCGCAAGAGCGCCTCGCCCCGCATAGACAGCGACCGCTGCATCAACTGCGGCGCCTGCCTCAACGCCTGCCCCACCGGCGCCATACGCGAGGCGCAGCGGCAGATATGCCGCCTGTGCCCGGACTGCGCCGAGGGAGGGATCATGTTCCCCCGCGACATGGAGGCCTTGACCGGCAGGTCCTGCAGCCTCGCCTGTCCCCTCGGGCACTTCCCGGAGGGATACCTCAACCTCCTCGCCCGGGGAGACTGGAAGGGAGCCTGGGGCCTAATCACCGCCGTCAACCCCCTTCCGGGGGTTCTGGGGAGGATCTGCGCGCGTCCCTGCGAGGAGGAATGCAAGCGCGGCATGCTCATCGACAGGCCCATGCCCATCCGCGCCGCCAAGCGCGCCGTGGCCGACTGGGCCTGGGAGAACGGCCTCGCGGAGGGCAGGAGATATCGCCGCAACCTGGACATACGCGTCGCCGTGGCGGGCGGCGGCCCAGCCGGCGTCACCGCCGCGGCAGACCTGGCATCCCTCGGATACCGCGTCACCATCTTCGAGCGCGCGCCCCGCCTGGGGGGTATGGTGCGCCTCGCCGTTCCTCCCTTCCGCCTCCCGGATGAGATCTGGGAACGCGAGTTCTCCCTCGCCGTGGGCGAGGGCATCGAGGTGCGTTACGGGACCGCGGTGGGGATCTCGCCCTCCTTGGAGGACCTGGAGAGAGAGGGCTTCAGGGCGGTGATCCTAGCCCTGGGGGCGCCGCGCGGCGTCAAGCTGCCCATCCCTGGCAGTAATTACCAGGGCGTGCACGACGCCCTCTCCTTCATGGCCGCCGTCAAGCAGGGACGCCCGCAGGAGGTGGGAGAGAACACCGTGGTCATCGGCGGAGGAAGCGTGGCCACCGACGCGGCCCGCACCGCCCTGCGCAAGGGCGCCCGCACGGTGCGCCTGGTATGCATCGAGCAGGAATGCGATATGCCCGCCCTCTCCTGGGAGATAGAGGAGGCGCGCCGCGAGGGGGTGGAGATCGTCGCCGGTTTCGCCCCCGTGCGCATCACCTCTTCCTGGATGCGGGCGGAGGAGGTGGAGCTGGCGAGGGTGTGCGGGATACGCTGCGACGCGCGCGGAAGACCGCTCCCTGAACTGGAGGAGGGGGTGGAGATGAAGCTCCGGGCCGATTGCGTGATCTTCGCCGTGGGCCAGGCGACGGACGCGACGCTGCTCTCGCGCATGGGCCTGGACCTGGATGAGGGCGGCGGACTGCGCGTGGAGCCGTCCACCGGGGCCACCTCCAGGCCTGGCGTCTTCGCGGCCGGCGACCTGGTGGGGGGTAGGGGCTCGGTGGTGGAGGCCATGGCCTCAGGCCGCCGCGCAGCGCGCGCGGTGAACGCCTGCCTGCAGGGCATCGTCACGGACACCTCGGAACGCGGCGTGGTGGGAGCTCCTTTGGAGGAAAAGGTCTTCCCGGTGCGCCTGGAGAAACTGGAGCCGCTGCGGCTTCCCCATCTGGACCCGGCGGCGGCGCTGGCCTCCTTCGCCGAGGTGGAGCTTCCTCCCGACGCCGGGGCGCTGGAGAGGGACGCGCGCCGCTGCATGCGTTGCGGCTACGTGGAGGTGGATCACGACCTGTGCATCGGCTGCGGCACCTGCCGCGCCTCCTGCCCGGCTGGAGACGTCATAACCATGAGCTCGCCGGTGACGGGAGGTGATCGCTGATGGAGCGCAGGGAATGGGAGGTCATCGTGGTGGGGGCCGGCCCCGGCGGGAGCACCGCTGCGGCCAGGCTGGCCCAGGCCGGGGTCGAGGTACTGATGGTGGACAAGGAGCGTTTCCCGCGCGAGAAGCCCTGCAGCGACATCTACGGCCCCTTCGGGGCGAGGACCTACGAGGAGCTGGGCGTCTACGAGCAGCTGCTGGAGGCCGGCTACCGTTATCCCGAGGTAGTGCTTTCCAGCCCGGACTATACCGCCATCAGCGGGCCCAACCAGAAGGGCCTGACCTGCCCGCGCCGCATCGGGGACAACATCCTCAAGGAGAACGCTGCGCGCCTGGGCGCCGAGGTGTGGGAGGAATGCTGGGTGCACGACCTGGTGGTGGAGGACGGCCAGGTGCGAGGGGTCAGGGCCAAGTACCAGGGAGAGTTCACCGAGCTGCGCTGCAACATAGTGATCGGCGCCGACGGCTCCCATTCCTGGGTGGCCAAGCGCCTGGGGCTCTTCCGCGACGACTACGACCAGGTGTACCTGGCGGGGCGCGCCTATTTCGCGGGGTGCAACCCGCCTCTGCGCGTGGTGGAGGTGCACTACGACCCGGAGTTCACCCCGGGATTCGTCTGCCTCTCGCCCCATCCCCATTACGGCGACGTGGTGAACATGGGCGTCGGCATCCAGATGTCCAAGTATGTGGACTCACCGCTGAACGCGGAGGAGATGGTGCGGAAGTTCGTGGCCGAGAGCCCTCACGGCGAGAAGATGCGCGGCGCCAGGCAGGTCTCGCCCTGGATGGGATGGCGCGTGCCCAGCGCGGGGCAGATCGGCGTGAACCACGCCGCCGGCGCCCTGCTGGTGGGAGACGCGGGGAGCTTCGTGGAGCCCTTCATCCTGGAGGGCGTGGCCTCGGCGGTGCGCTCCGCGAACTACGCCGCCAAGACCGCCCTGGAGGCCCTGGAGGACGGCGACTTCTCGGAGGCCTCGCTGGCCCGCTACGCGGAGAAGTGGGAGGCGAAGATGCTCCCCCAGCTCCAGGCGCTGCAGGGCATGGCGGTAACCGCGGCGGACCCCGAGGCCTTCAACCGCGCCTTCCATGGACTCAAGGACAACCCCGAGGCGATAAGCAAGGTCTTCGGGCTCTAGCCCCCGGGGCCGCGGGCGCAGGCCTCCGTGGGCGATCACCACCGGAAGGCGGTGCCCCATGCCCGACGAGCGGAGCGCCTCACCCAGGAAGGAAGTCCTATAAGGACGCTCCCGTTGCCGCTGAGAGGGGGTGTGCTCGACGGCGGGAGATTGCTTCGGTGGCTTGCCCATCACGTGTCGCCCTGCAGCGGGTCGAGGGCATGGATGTCATCTCCCGTCACCAAAGCCTTCCTCGCTAGGCCTGCCCCGGACGCGCTCCCCGCGGGGCCATAGCCTTTTTCGCGGTTGAGGCCACCCCGGTTGCTTGCAGGAGATGTGACGGCAGGCCTATCCTCCCTCGAACTCGGGCCGACGCTTTTCCAAAAACGCGGTGACGGCTTCCCGGAAGTCCCTCCCCGTCTGGGCCAGCAGCACCTGGTCGCCGTCCATGTGCATCACCGCCTCGTCCAGGGCCCCCACCAGGGCGTTCACGCTGCGCTTGATCATCTGCAAGGCCACGGGAGGGCGCGAGGCGTAGAGCTCCGCCCGTTCCATCGCCCTCGCCATCAGCCCGTCCGGCGACGCGACCTCGTCGAGAAAGCCCCAGTCGAGCAGGGTCGAAGCACCCAGCCTCTCCCCCGTCATCAGCCACCTCTTCGCCCTGGAGGGTCCCACCAGGTGCACGCAGAGAGGAAGGCTTACCCAGCTCAGGGGGATGGCCAGGCCGCTCTCGGGATAGCCGACCTCGCAGTCCTCCGCCCCGATGCGGAAGTCGAGCGCGGAGGCCAGGCAGGCCCCCCCGCCCAGCGCCATCCCGTTTACGGCCGCCAGGGTCACCTGGTCCATATCCCGCAGGGCGCGTATCATGCGGGGCCCCAACTCGAACCTTCTCCGCCTCTCCAGCAGGGGAAGGGAGAAGGAGGCCGCCTGGGCGGGGTCCTTGAGGTCCGCCCCCACGCTGAAATGCTTTCCGGAGCCGGTGAACACCACCACCCGCGTCTCCATGTCCTCTCGGAAAGCGAGGGCGGCATGCTCGATCTCGCGCATCAGCGTCGTGCTCAGCGCGTTCCCTCGCTCCGGACGGTCGAGGGTGACCACCGCGACCCGCCCCTCCCTGCGGATCTCGAGGTTCTCGTAGCGCATGTGGGATACCTCCTCGCAACTCTCGCAATGCAGCCGCCGCCGGGCTTGATCGCAGCCGTTACGCCGGCTCAGGATCGCCACAACGATTATATGCGTTCTTTATGTGTTCTTCCGCTGCCATATATGCTCCCCTTTCGGGTATATTTATGGCGTCGGGCTTCGGAGGGGCGTTCACGCCGCATCCCCGGGTCGCATGTGGAGCGTGCCCTTCGGGATGCCTGGAACGCCGTGGGATTGGAGGACAGTCGCCCCCGGTGACGGCGATTCTCCTCCCGCCCATCCGTCGCTTGCGGGGCCTCGGGCCGGAACGCGGCAGCAGGAGGCCGTCTCCCTGAATACGGCGTTGTCGCCCAGAGAACAGGCTGGGAGGTAAGATGGACTGGGATGAACTGGGTACCGAGGCGGTATCCGCCCTCTGCGAATACCTGCGCATAGACACCACCAACCCCCCGGGCAACGAATCCCGCGGGGCGGAATTCCTCGCCGGCATCCTGCGCGAGGAAGGCCTGGAGTACAGTCTGCTGGAGACCGCCCCCGGCAGGTCGTCGCTGCTGGCGCGCCTGCGGGGGACGAGAGAGGAAAGTCCCCTGCTGTTCCTCAACCACATCGACGTGGTCCCCGCCGATCCCGAGAGCTGGTCATTCCATCCCTTCTCCGGGGAGATCGCCGACGGCTTCGTGTGGGGCCGCGGGGCCTTGGACATGAAGGGCATGGGGATCATGGAGCTTTTCGCCTTCATCGCCGCCGCGCGCGAAAACCTGCCCCTGAAAAGGGATCTGGTCTTCCTCGCCGTCGCCGACGAGGAGGCCGGCGGCTATTCCGGCGCCCGGGCGCTTCTGGAGGCCTACCCGGAGGAGCTCGCGGCCGGCGTGGTCATAAACGAGGGAGGATACGCCACCATGGACCTGGTGCCGGGAAGACCTTTCTTCCTGGTGGCCAGCGCGGAGAAGTACGGCTTCTGGCTTCATCTTCTGCGCCGCGGGGTGGGCGGGCACGGCTCCATGCCCACCGGCCGGGGCGCCTTGGAGCGCATGGTCCCCGCCCTGGCGCGCCTGCTGGAGGACAGGCGCCCCCTGCGCGTGAACCCCACCATGCTGGCCTTCTTCGAGCGCCTCGCGGAGCACTGGGAGATCCTGGCACCCTTCCGGGAAGACGGCGACCCCGCCACCCTTGCCCGCCTCATCGAGGAGAACAACCTCACGGCGCTGCCCGCCCTCAACGCGGTGCTGCGCGACACCGTGAGCCTGAACATGCTCAACGCGGGAGTGAAGATAAACGTCATCCCCGACCGGGCGGAGGCCTTTCTCGACTGCAGGCTGCTGCCGGAGACGGAGGGAGAGGAGTTCCTCTCCCATATAAGGGAAGCCCTCGCCGACCCCGAGATGGAGGTGGACGTGTTCATGGACATGGAAAGGGCGCCGGCGTCGCCCCACTCCGGCCTCTTCTTCGACGCCATCGCGGAGGCAGTGGCGCGCAACTACCCCGACGCGGCGGTCAGCCCCTTTATGCTCTCCGGCCTCTCCGATTCGCGCTTCTTCCGCGCCCGGGGCGTTCCCTGCTACGGCATCATCCCCGCGCGCGTGGGACTCGCGGACCTGGCGCGCATCCACGGCGTCGACGAGCGAATCGCAGTCCAGGACGTCAGGGAGGGGGTGAGGTTCCTCTTCGACCTGGCCGCCTCCCTTTGCACACAGGGGTGAGATGGAACGGCATCCATGCGGACGTCCCGCAAAAGAGCTCCTCTTCGCGCTACCCGTGAACGTAACCTATCTCGGTGCGCTTAAGCCCGTGCTTTCTCGCGTAGGCTCGGGCGAGCCCTGTAACTCGGCGGCATCTCCGACCAGGACCTCTCCCCGCAGGAGGGCGTCGAGCACGAGGCCGCGCCCTATCTTGCAGCGCACCTCATCCGGGGTCAAGCTGATCATGTCCACGAAAGCGGGTTTCCCCCGCCGGAGCAACTCCTATCTCTCCCAGAAGTCCCGGGGAAGACTTTCGGATACGACCTTCAGATCTTGATCGCTCCACCTCGTCGGGTTACCCGCGACCATGGACCCGAAAAAGATCACCGTAGGCGATTTGGTCGCGGACAGGATGCGGTTCAGGTATTCCTCAATATCTCGCGGCAGGCTTTTACCGGCTTTCGCGCACGATCTATGGCTCCTCCGCCTTGTTCGAGGTGTGGAACTCATACTGCTTTCCATAGGGAACGCCGTTGGGATATCTGGCAGGCATTTAATGACGGTCCAGCTCCAAGGCCGCCTCCATCAGCTCCCCCATTATGACGCGCCGGAACCCGTTAGTTTTCTATCGCATCATCCTATGGATCATATTTTCAGGGACACGGAGCAGAGCGGTCGGCTTCATGACGCCTCCCTCATGCGGGAGGCCCATAGCTTTAGCGCGGCGCCCGGCATGTTTTGATGGGAAGGTAATTCGGCATCCTCGAAACCTCTCGCGGCAACAGGTACGGCCTTGCGCATTCGGTCCGCTTATGCCTTGCGAGGATACGGTGATCGCGATGACGCACTCATCGGCGACGGACGCTACCGCCGTCGCCCCGCTGGTGCGAAAAGAGCGCCTGGTCGTTTTGAGCTCGACCGCCTTCGCCCCGCTCTTATCCACCTTTTGTTCGGGTCCGAAGCCCGCTTGCCTTCCATCCGCCGCCGGACGAGGGCCGGAACGAAAAAGCGGACCCGCCGGGCGCAGGGGATGGGGGGTGCCGATCCCGGCGAATCGCGCTTTTTCACTGTCTGTTCGAGGCGCCGTCTTACTGGTCGCGGCCTTGCGTCCCGGTTTCTCGCCCCGGGATGCCTCCCGGATGGCTACCCGGAGATCATCCCCGCCACGAACAACACCACTCCGCTCAGGAAGGGAAAGAACAACACCGCCGTGGGGGCGGCATTACGCCACCCGAAGACAAGCGCCATTACCGTGAGCGCCATCAGGGCGAAGCCACCCGCATAGTAAGCCCACGCGGGAGAGCGCAGTCCGGGCACCCTCTGGAAAAGGAAACGGGCAGCCACGAGCATGCCGGAGAAAGCCGCGATGGCCGCGCAGATCGCAAGCATGGCCAGTCCGTACGCGGTCTGATAACCCAACCAGCCGTTGAAGAGATGCACAAAACAGACGATGACCGCGGCGACGCTCGAGACCAGCGTAAGGTAATCCCCCGCGGGTTCCGACTCGACATAGCGCACTATCTCGGGGGTGATCACCCTTTTTCAGCTCATCCACCCTTGACCATCAGTCTCTCCAACATCCTTCATACCCCCTTGTATCGCTTCCGATTCCTGTCCTGGCTCCGGCGATCCGGACGGCAGCATTTTCGATCCATGCCGCTCTCGACCGCTATACGCACGAGAACTCCCCCTGCAGCCTCCCGTACCTCTTCTCGAACTCGTCGATGAACCTCCTCGCTTCCTTCAAGCTCTCCGCCCACACGGAGAGCTCTTTCCACCCCTTCTTGGTGAGGTGGTACACCTTCCGCGCCGGGCCTCTGCCCTCCGGCTTCGCGTACTTGAACCCCACCAGCTTCCTCGCCTCCATCTGTAGGAGTTCCCGGTAGATGACCGGCAAGGGAAAGCGTTTACCCACCGCTCCCAGCTCCACCAGCTTGCCCAGGATCGCGTATCCGTGCATGGGCTCCTCGCCCAACAGGAGCAGGATGCTGGGGGTAAGGAAACGCCTGGGTATGGGATTCTGGCCGTCCGGCAGTGGAGCGCCGCCGCGAGGCTCTTCGTCGCTGC
Source organism: Actinomycetota bacterium (assembly GCA_014360645.1). Classification (NCBI taxonomy): domain Bacteria; kingdom Bacillati; phylum Actinomycetota; species Actinomycetota bacterium. Next base: position 72,726 of record JACIXD010000009.1, read on the forward strand.
ACCTGGTCTTGCCCATCTTCCCGCTCCTTTCGGAAAGGTCCCGCTCTTAGTGTAACGTTATAATAATATAAACATTATGTCAATATTAATTTTATGGATAATATTAATTATTTGTGACCGATCAGGGGAGAGCGGGGATCGGGAGCCTAGGACTGAACCCCGGATTTACCGCTCCGGGAGAACCGGGGTCAGCCCTCGAACCCTGGTCTCCCCGCCCCGTTCCGGGGGAAAACGCGGGGCTGGAGAGGCCGCCCCTTACCGCATGGAGGCCGGTTCAAGATCAAAAACCGGCCTCGTCACTGCAGGGCGACCATCTCGTGCAGCGTGGTGCCGGCCTCCTCGAAATGGCGTCCCTCGTGCTGCACGCGCAGGGTGAAGTCGGACTCGAAGCGGAACCAGCCCGGGCGCATGAAGCGGTTGATGAGCTTTCGCACCGCCGCGTTGAGGATGAGGGGGTGGCCCATCTCCCGCAACAGGTCGTTGCAGTCGATGATCCTCTTCACCTCCAGGCGCAGGTACACCTGGCCGGGGATCTCCAGCTCCAGCCAGGCCGGGTAGGTGCGGTTGGCCTTGGGGTCGAAGACCGCCTCCCCCTCCCTGAGGGTCATCTCGCCCGAGCTCACGATGACCCTGTCCCGGTAGGCCAGCATGAGGGGCTTGGAGGCCACGTTGCCGAAGCGTTTCCGGGTGCGCACGTAGGCGTAGAGGAGGGTGAAGTCTTCGGTGTAGAGGCGCCCCCAGTACCACCAAGAGATGATGCGCCGCGCGTCGGCGGTGATCACGTTGTGGTCGTGGTAGCCGATGCCCTTCGCCTCCAGGGTCCGGCCCTCGAACCTCACCTTGCCCTCCACCCGCGCGCGGGGTATGGGGACCACCCAGCCGAAGTAGCCGAGGTCGCCGTAGCGAGTGCGGCCCCGGCCGGGCTTCCATCCCGGCACCTCGCTCTTGAAGACGAGGTCCAGCTCCATGCCCTCCTCGGAGATGTAGAGGTAGTGCGTGGGGAGGTCCCCCTCCTCCGGCCACTCCACCCAGCAGTGGTTCCTCCCCACCCAGGCGTCGCACCTGTCCTCCGCCGCGCGCAGCTCGGAGGCGGGGAACTTCTTCACCACCGAGAGCTTCTCCCCCGAGGGCTTGTAGACGTGGATCTCGATTCCCGGTTTTCGCGTCATCAACTCGGAGGCCTGGATGAACCCCACCACCACGTGCCCGTCGTCGAGGCGGGCATCGAAGTACCACCACTCGCCGTAGAACCTGCTCCGCGCCGCCTCGCGGTTGACGCCGTTCTCCCGGGCGGTGAGGGGGACGATCTCCCCGTCCTTCTCCCCCGGGCCCAGCCACTCGTCGATAACCGGCTCGATCCTCATGGCACCCACCATCCTCTCCCCCGTTAACCTGACACCACGTCAGCATTATAGCACTCCAAGCCGGGATGAAGGCGGCGCCGGTGAGGGCGAATCGGAGTCCATTCCCGACGTGCGGGTCAGGGGAGCCTTACGGGGAGAGGGTTAAGCCTTTCGAGGGGAAGTGCGAAGGGTAGTTCATGTCGGGTGCGCCGTGCGCGACCGCCTCGCAGCCGCCCGCGTACGCGAGGTCCGGCGCCGGCCGGCGCGGCCGGGCACGGGTGGACCGGCGACGGGAATGCGCATCAACGCGGTTGAAGACCAGGAGGCGGGGGCTTTACCGAGGTCGCCGTTGACGTAAGAGGGGCATGTATTCGCGCGTGCTTCCCGAGGGCCTGATGAGAGACCGGCCGCCCCTTACCGCCCCTGCCCGAACACCCCCCGGGATCTCTCGGGCGCCCGGTCGAGCGCCGGGGATCAGGCGGGTTTCACCGCCCTCACCCTTACGCTGCGCACCGCCTCCAGCAGGCGATCGAGTTCCTGCCGCGGCAGGTCCAGCCCGGCCATTACCGCCTGGGCGGTGGGATCGTTGGCCATGCAGTCGATGGGGAAGACGGATTCCTCCGCCACCTCGACCTCCTCGAAGCCGGCTTCCCTGATCATCCCCAGGTATTCCTCTCTCCGCGCCGCTCCGGAGATGCACCCCACGTAGGCGGCGGCCGATTCCCTCACCGCCGGCGGCAGCTCTCCGTCGAGGACGATATCGGAGACCATGAGGCGGCCGCCCGGCCTGAGGACGCGGAAGGCCTCCTGGAAGACCCTGGGTTTGTCGGGAGAGAGGTTGATCACGCAGTTGGAGATGATCACGTCCACGCTGGCGTCGGCCACGGGCAGGTTCTCGATCTCACCCAGCCGGAACTCCACGTTGGCGTAACCGCCCCGGCGCGCGTTCTCCCGCGCCCTCTCGAGCATCTCCGGAGTCATGTCCACGCCGATGACCCTGCCGCCCTCGCCCACCCTGCCTGCGGCCAGGAAGCAGTCCAGGCCCGCGCCGGAGCCCAGGTCGAGCACCGTCTCCCCCTCCCGGAGCGAGGCCAGGGCGACGGGGTTGCCGCACCCCAGGCCGAGGTCCGCGCCCTCGGGAACGGAGCGCAGCTCCTCCCTGCCGTACCCTATCCGCTCGCTGATGTCCTCCGCGGCGCCCGACCCGCAGCACCCCGTCTGCGCCGGTCCGCAGCATCCTTCCTGCACCGGGGCGCAGCAGGCATCCCCGCCCCTGGAGATGGCGCCGTATCCCTCGCGCACCAGCTTCCTCAACTCCTTATCCTCCATGGATCTTCCTCCTCCTTACAGCCGTCTCTCCTCCCGCGGACTCAACACCGGTCCGGCGGGGGCTCCTCCCCTTCTCGCCCCCGCCCCCCACTCTTCCCCGTGGCCGTCACCCTACAGCACCTCCGCCATCAGCGGGCCCAGCCTCTCTTTGACCATGTCCACCAGCTCGTCCGCCCTGATGAGGCTCATGCAGCAGACCTCCCCGCCCCTGCTCCAGCTCACCAGCACCAGCTTGTCCCCGGGCCTGATCCCCGCGCGCTCCCTGAACTCCTTGGGCAGCACCATCTGGCCGCGCTCGTCCACGCTTATCAGGGACTCGACCCTGCATAAGCTCTCCTTCCCGCCGCCGGCACAGCATTCAGAGCTTCTCGCCCTCGCCGCCATCCCTTCACCTCCCGGGTCAGAATTAACTGATATATCTGGTATATCTGATTATATTGAAATAATAGCCAGGTCCTCCAGCAAACGCAAGGGCGGCGGCGGATCATGGCCTTCGTCCCGTTCCGCCTGAAAGTGCGTGAGCGGGCTCTTCGGTATCAACGGCGGTGGGGGCTTCCCGCGGGAAAGGGGCGTCGTCCCGCCATGCCGACGGCTTCCCGGCCGTCCGTTCCCCACCGTCACTTCCTACTTTTTCCGGGGGGCGGAATACCAGAGAGGGCCTCCCGCCACCCACTCCTCCACGCCGGCCTTCCTGATCTTGCGCAGGTTCTTGAGGTGGGCGTCCCCGTGCACCGGCACCAGGAAGTCCAGCTTGGAGCACTCCGCGAACCCGGCACACTCCCAGCAGCCCCGGTATGCCTTCTTCACCGCGCACTGGGCGATGTGGCAGAACTGCGAGCGGGAGCCCGTCTTGCATCCTTTGCAGCGCAGCTTGACCAGGGAACCCAGGAAATCGTAGGCGCACCTGTACGCGTCCGCGTCCATGAAGGGAATGACCTCGGCCACCTTTTCGAACCTCGCCTTGCGCAATTCCCTGCGCAGGTCGCGCGCCAGGTCGGGGATGGTCCCGGTACGGAACGCGCATTCCTCGCAATAGAGACCGCAGTAGGCGGCCATCTGCTCATGCCTTTCGGCCATGGTTCCTCTACTCTCGCGCTTTCTCGCGCCTCCGTCGTACAACCACCGCGTCTGGCCCGCCGCAGAACCCCTTTTTCGCCTCGCCGTCATCCCGGCATCACCCCGCCGGGGAGCGATAAAGAGCGCCCTCGCATCCGTCTCCCCGCCGTCATTCGCCACGCGGCGTGAAGGGCCGGGACGGCGCCATGCTTGAACCCCTTCCCATCTTCCCTCCCTTCCTCTTTTTCCCGGCGTGCCCCTCAGGCGTATTCGCTCAGCACGCGCCGGAAATAGGCGTGCCTCTCGTCATCCGCTTTTTTCCAGAGCGGCCTTGCCTTTTTTGCCCAGGCCCCGAAATCCACCGGGTGCTCGGGGTATGACTCGTAGAGCTTCCTCAGGGCCCCCGCCGCCGCCGCCATCCTCGCCATACGGGCCACCGACTCGAGCCGGAGCCTGCCCGCGGCGATGCCTCTCGCCAGGGCGGGAAGATCCCGCAGGGTCTGCGCCGGGTCCGACTTGAGCTCGTACTCGAGGTTGAGCGCCCGGGTGCCCTCCTCGCTGAAGACGCCGGGGACGGAATAGAGAAAGTCTATCTCCCTCGGAGTAAGGGATACCAGCGCCGGCATCAGCGCGGTGAGGAAGGCGAATTTCGCCCCCTGGTCACGGAAATAACGCACGTTGTAGGGCCACAGCGCTTCCCGGGTCAGGTCGTCGCGGCTCAGGGCCTCCGAGGCCACCTCGGACGCGATGGCGCAGGCCGTGAAGGCGGAGGTGACCCCCTCTCCGCTGAAGGGCTTGTTCATGAAGGCGGCGTCCCCCACCACCATGACCCCGTTGTCCACCAGGGAGAAGGGGGGGCGGCGGTAGGGGACCCGTCCCGTGGTCGAGCTCTTCGCCACGCCCTTGAAGGGCAGGGTGGCGGCGAAGGCCTGGTGGCGCTTTTTCGCCCCCTCCAGGCTCGCGGGCATGCCCACCCCCACGATCATCTCCTCGTCGTAGCTGGGGGCGTACCATCCCTGGAAGTGCAGGTAGGAGTTGATGCCCGGGCGGCGGTCTCCCTCCAGCTCGCCCCAGGATTCCATGTACACCACCAGGGTATCGATATCGTCGATGGGGTCGTTCTCGAACCATGGCGTGGCGGGCAGGCCGGCACGCACGGCTCCGCCGATCCCCGAAGCGTCCACCACCAACCTGCACGCCACCTCGTATTCACCCTCCGGACCCCGCGCCAGGACGCCGGCGGGAACGCCCCCCTCCCTCATCACGCCGACGAACTCCGTGCGCTCCCGAAACTCCGCTCCCGCCTCCCGGGCGTAGGAGATGAGGCGACGCATGAAGCGCGGCTTGTCCATGTCCAAGGTGACCAGTCGGGCCGTCACCCCTCCTTGCATGCACGGAGGCCACATGGTGACGGTTTCCAGGCGGTGCAGGAGCTCTTCCCCCTCGGGGAGGGGGATGTCGAACCTCTCGAAAGCCGCCTCCTCCATGTGGAAGGGCCCGATGGCGGTGCCCAGGTTCTCCAGCCCGTCCTTTTCCAGCACCAGGCAGCGGTACCCCGCCTGCGCCAGCCTCCATGCCAGGTAGGTCCCGGAAGTGCCCGCCCCCACGATGACCGCGTCCGCCTCTTTCCGCGCCACGTCCGTCCTCCTTCCTCCTTCGCCTTCCTTCCCTCCATCATACCAGCCCGCGGGGTCAGGCCCCGAACCTCGGTATCGTACCATTAATTTCCATGATTCAAGACTCAGGACCCGACCCTTTATAATCGATCCAGGCTGTCGCGCACGCGGTAAAGGGGGACCCATGTCCATCGATGCGGCCTGCGAAGAGCTGGAGGCTGCCCTCGGACCCGAGAACGTATCCCGCGAGCCCGCCGTGCTGGAAGGCTACGCCTGGCAGGCCTTCGACTTGGACGACGTCAGCGACGCCGGTTTCTACATCTCGCTGGACCCGGTGGGGACCATCCGCGAGGCCATCGCGCGGAGCCCCGAGATGGCCGCCTTCCTCGCCGCGAGGCTGAAGGAGTTGGGCATGGACGATGAAGGCCGGAAGGAATGAGCGAAGATGGCTGTCGACCGTGATCTGCTGGCGCCGTGCGGGCTCTACTGCGGCGTGTGCGCGGTACGCATCGCCCACCGCGACGGCAACCGGAAATTCAAGGAAAGGCTGGTGTCGGTCTACGGGGTGAGCTCGCCGGAGGACATCCGCTGCGGGGGGTGCCTCTCCGATGACCTCTTCTTCTACTGCCGAGTATGCCCCATCAGGGACTGCTGCGCCCGCAAGGGGATCGAGGGATGCCACCGCTGCGACGACTTCCCCTGCGACCTCATCGAGAACTTCCCCCTCCCCGTGGGCAAGAAGGTCATCATGCGCGCCATCCCCACCTGGAGGGAGCTGGGGACCGAGGCCTGGGTGGAGGAGGAGGAAAAGCGTTACCGCTGCCCGCGCTGCGGCGCCCCCCTCTTCCGCGGCGCAAGGCGCTGCCGCACCTGCTCCTCCGAGGTGGACGTGGACTGAAGGAACGAGCCGGCGGGGGTCATCCCCGAGGTCTTACCTCCACCTCGAGGTCGCCCTCGGGCGAGAGCTCCCATTCCACGCTGCTCTCGGTGCTCCACGCCATCTCGTAGATGCCCTGCGCCAGGCCCACCACCATAAGATGGACGGCGGCGTTGTCCAGGCGCATGCGCAGGCCGTCCGAACCCATCCTGAACTCCTTCAGGTTGCCCAGGCCGCGCACGGCGAGCTGCCTGCGAAAGGCCTCGACGTCGCCTATCTCCCGCGTGGAGTACAGGCCGGATCTGGTGAAGCGGCGCTGGGCCTCCACCACCGTGCGGGGGATGGTCTCCCCGAGCTCCCTCTCCAGTTCCCCGAAGATGGCGTCGATCACCGTGGGGGCGAAGAAGGCCATACGTCTTCCCGTCGTCCTGCAGGTGATGGTCCCCTGTTCGAGGTCCCACCTGAAACCGGACAGCTCCCGGGGCACCCCGCAGGAGGAACAGGTCTCGAAGTCTATGTCCCCCTCGCCGTGGGTGTAGGGTCTCATGATCAGGCGATTCCTGTATTCCTGCGCATGGACGGACCGGAAGATCCGCAGTTCGTAGACATCGTCCTCCAGCTTTCGCGATTCGAAGGAGAGTTCGTAGCCGGTGATCGCCTCCATGGCGGCGGCCGGGTCGCACAGCCCGAACACCGCGGAATACGGCTTCTCCACGCGCACCAGGGCGTAATCGTCATCGTCCTGCTGGTAGCGGTAGTCCAAGAGCTCGAACTTCCCGTAACCCAGGGCATGACCTATGGCCACGAAGGCCCCGAAGATGTCGCCCAGTTTCAGCTCTCCCCTCTGCAGCATCTCCGTTAAGCCCGGCGGCACCATGCGTGACATGTAGGCTCGCCCCGCGCGCCGGCGCGTGGTGAGTACAATCCTCCCTATGGATACGCCGATCAGGTCCTCTATGCCCTCGAAGAGCGGGTCCAGGTTCTCGCTCTCGATGAATATGACCACGTGACGCTGGTCTCTCTTCTGAGCGATGAGGCCACATCTCAACCACAGGTGTTCGGAACTCACGTATTCGGGGACCCCGCATTCCCCGCAGATATTGATGTGCATGGCTATTCCTCCCCGCTGTGACTACCGCCTTTTCTCCAACGCCCCCTTATAACGTATCTTCTAAATATATCGGATCCAGGAGGACTTTTTGAAGCGGGATTTCCATAAAAGCCGTGAGCCATCCCGAGAAGCTCAAGGACGGCGGCTTTCCTCGCCGCCGTGCCCCGGGGAAGCCGGTCATGCACGAGGAAGGCCGGTAAGATGGGCGATGACGGCGGTCGACGGCGATCCACTGGCGCCCTGCGGGCAGGCGGAACTCCCTGTATAGTAGGGGTTGCAGGTGCCATGACGCCGGCGGGTTCGGCGAAGGGGAAAGGAGGCATCGCCATGGACATCGAGGATTGCCGGGAAGCGGGGCGGGAACTCTACGAGCGGCTGCATCTGGCCACCTACCCGGTGGCCATCAGGTATGTGAGGGACGAGGCGGAGTTCGGGGAGGGCATGGCGCGCCCGTCGGCCTCGGGCCAGAAGTGGAGCCTGTGCCAGGCCTTCACCTACGCGCGACGCTGGGGGATCACCTCCTGCATGGGCCAAGCGGACAACTTCTGTGTACCGTCCACGGTCTGGCACCGCTGGGTGGATATACCCTGGGAGGAGTTCATCCAGAGCCAGATCCGCCAGGGCTGGCACCGCGACGAGGAGGCGGAGCGGAGGCGCTGCGAATACGGGCTCAGGATGCTGGGGGAGGAGAACCTGGCCAGGGCGGCGCAGTACGCAGGTATCATCGCCTCTCCTCTGCCCTTCACCACGGTGGTCCCGGACAGCGTGCTGGTGTACGGCAACGCGGAGAGCGTCACCCACATCATTCATGCCCTGGCCTACGGCGGGGAGCACTTCCCCACCTCGTACTTCGAGGGCTTCGGCGAGTCCTGCATGAAGGGCGGGCTGGTGCCCTTCCTCACCGGGGTGCCGCAGGTGGTCATCCCCGGCATGGGCGACCGCGCCTTCTCCGGGACCTACGACTACGAGATCGCCATCGGGTTTCCGGGCACCCTCCTCGGCGAGGTGGCAGAGAGCCTGTTCAAGGCCGGGGGGCGCCTGAACATGGGGCAGCCGGTGCGCACCCTGCTCCCCACCGGGATCACCGAGAGCATCACCCCCGGATTCCAGTACCTGCGCGATAAGATAGACGAGCGCGGATGACGGGCGCCCGCCGGGGACGCTTGAATCGCGGCTCTGCGCGTCGCCGGGCACGGGAGGCGGGCTCGATCCAGATTCCGGGCTTGGATCAAATCCAGATTCCGGACCTGACCCCATGGACTCAATCCAATTTCCGGGCCTGACCCCTTGGATCGAGGAGGGCTTTGATATACTTAGGGGACCAAAACCACGGGGGAGCGATGGTCACCGGGAGGGAGCGTCATGGATGATCTCAGGCCCGCCAAGCCGTTCAATGAAAAGGCATGCACGCGCTGCGGCCTCTGTTTCAGCGAGTGTCCGGTGATGGGCCTGACGGAGAAGACGGCCCGGGAGGAGATCGCGAGGCTCATCGCCGGTGAGCCCACCCGGCAAGTGCTGCGCAAGTGCGCCAGCTGCTTCGCCTGCGACCACCTGTGCCCCGAGGGCTGCAACCCCACCGAGCTGGTGCTCCAGCGCTGGCACGAGCTTTACGTGCGCGACGGGCTGCCCCTGCGGGCCAGGTACTATTCGCCCCACGAAAAGCTCAACTTCCGCACCCACGTGGTGGCCAGGATGCCCGCGGAGGAGCGTGAGCTGCTGCGGAGATGGGCGGACCACTCCCCAGCCGAGGAGATCCTCTACCCCGGCTGCAACATCATCACCGCCCCCTTCCTCACCAGGACGAAGGCCCTGGATGGCCTGGAGATCCGCGGCACCCTGGACTACTGCTGCGGCGAGACCTACTACCGCATGGGCCTCTTCGACGAGGTGCAGAAGGTGGCCCGGCGCCTGGAGAGGTACTTCAAGACCCTGGGCGTGAAGCGGGTGAACATCCTGTGCACCGCCGGGTGCAACATGTTCATGAACGTGCTGCCCGCCTACGGGGTGGACTTCGGCTTCGAGGTCAGGCCTTACCTCCCGGTGATACTGGAGAAGCTCGAATCCGGGGAGCTGGAGATAAAAAAGAGGCTTTCCGGCACCGCCACCATCCAGGAATCCTGCTACGGCAAGCAGCTGGGAGAGGAGTACATGGACGTGCCCCGCCGCATCTTGGAGCTGGTCGGCCTGGAGGTAGTGGAGGAGGAGAAGCGGCGCGGCCGCGCCCTCTGCTGCGGCATCGCCGGCGGCTTCCCTCCCGCCTCCGGCTACCACATCATGGACATCACCCTGGCCACGGTGAAGAGCCTGCTGCAGGCCCGCGCCACCGGGGCGGACTACACCGTGAGCTACTGCGCCGGGTGCCTCCAGATGCTCTCCACCGGCCGGGTGCTCTTCCCGCTGGGTGGACCAGTATACCACATCCTGGAATTGCTCTCCGAGGCGCTGGGGGAGGAGCCGCAGCACCCCATGGGGTGGAGGGCGCGCGCCTTCCTGGCCGGGGTGATGCGCCATCAGGTACCCCTCACCCTCTCGCGCAAGAGGTACCGCATCCCGGAGATACCCGAGGTGCCACCGGGGGCGGCGGAATAGGGGGGCGGGGGGATGGACACGGGGAGCACGCCCTTCCGCTTCTTCCGCGACTTCCTCTGCGACGGCTGCGGCGACTGCTTCGCCGCCTGCCCCTACCTCGAGCTCCCCCGCGAGGAGGCCCGGCGGGAGATCGCCGACCTCATCGAGCGGGGCGAGTCGCGCGCCCTGGAGGTCTGCAACACCTGCCACACCTGCGACTCCGTCTGCCCCAACGGCGCCGACCCCTACGAGCTGGTGCTGGAGCGCTGGTGGGAGAGGAGGCAGGAGGGGCTGCCCGCCGCCGCCCGCCTGGTCACTCCGTCAGAGCCCTGCAACATCTGGTCCTCCCTCAAGGCCATCATGCCCGCGGACGAGCTGGCCCTGCTGGACGCCTGGGACGACTTCACCCCCTGCGAGGAGATCTGCCTCACCGGCTTCTATACCAGCGTGGTCCCCTACCTGCTGCGGGCGAAGGTGCTCGAGGGGCTTCCCAAGGTCGTGGGCTCCGAGGCCCTCTTCGGCTGCGCCGGGGACATCTACAAGACGGGGCGCTTCGACCTGGTGGAGCAGATCGCCCGCCGCCTGGAGCGCGTCTTCGGGGAGATGGGGGTGAAGCGGGTGGTGGCCTCCATGAGCGCCGAGGGCATGGTGCTCAAGCACATCCTGCCCGAGAGGTTCGGCGCCCGCTTCGACTTCGAAGTGACCACCCTGGACGACTGGCTGCTGGAGAGGCTGCTAGCCGGGGAGATCAAGGTCCGGCATCCCCTGGGCATGAGGGTTACGGTACACGACAACTGCCTCTCCAAGCTGGAGGGGGGGAGGCTGCAGGAGGTGGTGCGGGAGGTCGTGCGACGCGCCGGCTGCAGCGTGGTGGAGGCGGCGCACCACGGCGAGCGCTCCATGTGCTGCGGCTTCGGAGCCGCCGCCGCCCGCTTCCGGGTCATGGACATCATGTCCTCCGGCCGCCGCCGCCTCAAGGAGATCGAGGCCACGGGGGCGGACGCGGCGGTGATCTACTGCCCCGCCTGCCTCTTCATCCTCTCGGTGATCAAGGAGATGGAGGGGTCGAGGATGCCCTTCTACCATCCCGTGGAGCTGGTGGAGCTGGCGGCGGGCGGGAGCCCGGACCACCGCCACCGGGAGCGGGCCTGGGACATGATGGCGGTGATCTCCAACCACCTGGTGAAGTACGCCTTGTTCCCGAGCCACCGGAAGAGCTTTCAGCCCGCTGCCATATCTCCGCAGGTCGAGCCGCTGCCCGAGCTGCCGCGGGGAGACCGCCTGCGACTGAGGGCGCTCGCCGCCCTCTACCGCAGCCCCGCGGTGCAGAACCCCGTGACGCGGCGCCTCGTCTCCCTGGGGTTCAAGGCGGCGGTAGGAGCATACGGCGCGGCGCAAAGGAGACGTCTGGGGCTCTCGTTGTAAAAAAGGAGGGGGCGGCGATGTGCGGTGATACGGGCGGGTTTGACTTCTTCCGCTACGAGGACTGCGACCTCTGCGGCGACTGCCTGGCGCGCTGCCGCTACCTGGACCTCTCGCGGGCGGAGGCGGTTGAGGAGATGAAAAGGCTCGTCGCGGGCGAGCCCACCCGCGTGGTGCACCGCAGATGCATCAGCTGCTATGCCTGCGACGCCTTCTGCCCCCGCGGCTGCCGTCCCTACGAGCTCATCATCGCGAGATGGCACGAGCGCTACCGCAAGCGCGGGCTGCCGGTGCGTGCCTCCTACCTCATGCCCGCCTCGGAGCCCAACTTCCGCACCGATATGGTAAGGACCATGCAGCCCTGGGAGCGGGAGCTGCTGCGAGAGTGGAGGGAAACGCCGCCCGAGGGGGAGCTCGTCCTCTACCCCGGCTGCAACGCCCTCACCCTCCCCCATCTCCTGCACGGCCCCCACATGGAGGGGATCACGGTATCGGGTGCCTTCGACCTCTGCTGCGGCGAGATGTATTTCCGCATGGGCCTCTTCGACGTGGTGGCGCGCACGGCGGAGAGGCTCACCGCCCACTACCGGGGCCGGGACATCGGCACCATGCTCTTCGTCTGCCCCGCCGGGCTCAACCTCTTCCGCAACGTCCTGCCGGGGCAGTTCGGGGCGGAGTTCTCCTTCCGGACCAGGTATCTCGGGGAGTTCCTGCTGGAGAAGGTGGAGGCGGGCGAGCTGGAGATCAGGCGGCGCCTCGGCCGCTCCATCGCCGTGCACGACTCCTGCCACGGCCGCATCCTCGGGGAGGAGGTCACGGGATCCGCGCGGCGGCTCTACGGGCTCATAGGCCTGGAGATGCGGGAGATGGTGGAGGACCCGGCCGAGGGCCTGTGCTGCGGCATGGCCGCGGGCTGCAACCGCTATAACCCCCTGGACATGTACCTGGCGGCGGTCAGGGAGCTGCGCGCCGCGGCCGGGACGGGCGCCGACGAGCTGGCCACCTACTGCGGGGGCTGCCAGCTCACCCTGTCCATGCTGCGCTGGCTCTACCCAACCCGCCAGCCGGTTCGCCACCTGCTGGAGTACCTCAAGGAGGCCCTGGGCGAGGAACCCTACCACCCCGCCCCCCGGCGCACCCTGCGCATGTTGGGCAACGTGGCGGTGAAGGCCTTCCCCCAACTCCTCTCCCCCCGCACCTACCGCATCGAGGCACGGTGATCCACGGTTCATGAGGGACGCGGACGAAGGGGCAAGACCCCTTGCAGTCAGAGCAGGCGAGAGTCGACGCCTCCGGCTCCGTGGAACCGAACCGCGGTAAGTTGAAGCGCCGCGCGCGGCGGAAGATAATGATTGCGGCATGCAGCGGCGACCGCGCCGCCGGGCTTCGAAGAGGAGGGAGATGCCATGGACTTCGCGCTGACCGATGAGCAAAAGGCCCTACAGAAGACGGTGCACGAGTTCGCGGAGAACGAGATCAGGCCCGTGGCCCGCGAATACGACGAGAGGGGCGAGTTCGCCTGGGACATCGTGCGCAAAGCCGCCAGGCTGGAGCTGACCTACTCCGGCGTCCCCGAGGAATACGGCGGCCCGGGGCTGAGCATGCTGGACAACGTCATCGTCATCGAGGAGCTGGGGTGGGGGTGCGTGGGCATCGCCTCGGCCATCGCCCTCAACCAGATCGCCATCCTGCCCATCCTGCTGGGGGGAAACGAGGAGCAGAAAAGGGCCTACCTGGCGCGGCTCACCGACCCCGACAACCCCCGGCTGTGCGCCTTCGGCCTCACCGAGCCCGAGGCGGGCTCCGACGCCGCTTCCCTCAAGACCAGGGCGGTGCGCGACGGGGACGAATACGTCCTCAACGGCCAGAAATGCTTCATAACCAACGGCGGGGTGGCCGATTTCTACACCATCTTCGCCACCGTGGACCCCGAGAAGAGGTACCAGGGCATCACCGCCTTCCTCGTGGACGCAGACACGCCGGGCTTTTCCATCGGCAAGATAGAGCACAAGATGGGTATGCGCGCTTCCCAGACCGCGGAGCTCATCCTGGAAGACGTGAGAGTGCCGGCCTCCAACGTGCTGCGCGGGGAAGGGCAGGGCTTCTACGTGGCCATGGAGACCCTGGACACCTCCCGCCCCGGGGTGGGAGCCATCGGGGTGGGACTGGCGCGGGCGGCCTTCGAGGAAGCCCTCGCCTATTCCAGGCAGCGCGTGCAGTTCGGAAAGCCCATCTGCCGCCAGCAGGCCATCGCCTTCATGCTCGCGGACATGGCCACCAAGGTGGACTACGCGCGCCTGCTCTGCTACCGCGCGGCCTGGATGCTTGACCGGGGCATGAACGCCATCAAGGAGTCCTCCATGGCCAAGTACGTGGGCACGGACGTGGCCATGGAGGTGTGCACAGACGCGGTGCAGATCCACGGCGGCTACGGGTACATGAAGGACTATCTGGTGGAGAAGCTCTTCCGGGACGCCAAGATCCTGCAGATCGTGGAGGGGACCAACCAGATACAGCGCCTGGTGCTCTCCGCCCAGCTCATCAGCTGAGACGGCGATGCCGGGGGCGGAGAAAGGTTCCCGGGAGCGCGGACCGGGAGGAGCGGAGGAAAGAGGCGCCGCCCCGGGACCCGCAAGCGCTTCCATGGCAGCTGATGGTAATGGACGCGCCGGGGCAGGGGTCCTCTCCGCCTTCGGGTACCGCGATTTCTCCCTCTTGTGGTCGGGCGCCCTGCTCTCGAACATCGGCACCTGGGTGCACATGAGCGCCCTCTTCTGGTACGTGAAGGAGCTCACGGGCTCTGATGCCTGGGTGGGGCTGGTGACGGTGGCCAACTTCATCCCCGTCTTCTTTCTCGTGCTCTTCGCCGGCTCCCTGGCGGACGTCCTCAACCGCAAGGCCCTCATCATCGCCACCCAGGCGGCCATGATGCTGGGCGCCCTGGCCCTGGGGGTCCTCGCCTCCTCCGGGAGAGCGGACCTGCCGGAGATCCTCGCCATCACCGCCTTTATGGGCACCGCCTTCACCTTCAACTTCCCCGCCTGGCGGGCCATCATCGCCGACCTCGTGCAGCCCCGCGACCTCCTCAACGCCGTGGCCCTGGACGCCGCGGAGTTCAACATGGCGCGCTTCATCGGTCCCTGGCTGGGCGGCATCATCGTCTCCGCCTGGACGGTCAGCGCCGCCTTCTACGTCAACGCCGCCAGCTTCCTCGCGGTCATCGCCGCCCTCCTGCTCATCAGGACCAGGACCCCCCGCAACCCGAGACCCCCGCGGGGTACCCTGGCTCACGTGCGCGAGATACTCGTCTATGTGTGGCGCCACCGCTGGGCCTTCAACCTGCTGCTGGTCCTCGCCGTGGCCTCCGTCTTCGGGCTCCCCTTCATCGTGCTCCTGCCGGGCATGGCCAGAGACGTGCTGAAAAAGGGCGCCAGGGGTTACGGCCTGCTGCTGGGTCTGGTGGGGCTGGGTGCCGCCGTGGCCGCGCCCTTCGTCACCTGGATGAACCGCCGCTTTCGCGAGAGCGAGATCATAAAGATAACCGCCCTGGGCGCGGGCGTCTCCCTGGCGGCCTTCTCGCTCTCCCGCGCCTTCTGGCTATCGCTGGTCCTCGGCTTTTTGCTGGGGGGCGCTTTCCTCATGCTCTCGGCGGCGGTGAACACCGTCCTGCAGGCGCGCGTGGAGCGGGACATGCGCGGGCGCATCATGAGCCTCTACATCTTCGTCTTCCAGGGCATGATGCCGGTGGGCGGGATGCTCATGGGTTTTCTGGCCGACCGCTTTTCCGCCCCCGCGGTGCTCTTCGCCTGCGGCCTGGTCTGCCTCATCACCTCGGCGGCGCTCTTCGCGTTCCCCTCCTTCCTCGGGGAGGCGTTCACCGGATGAAGCCACGACAATCGGGGCCAGGCTGCGAAGAGAGGTGTCGGCCCCCAGATAATAGGTGTCCCATCCCTCCATCTCGAAGAGGTCGGAGACCATGCGCAGCCCGATCTCGCGCAGCTCCCCCGCCACCCAGGCCGCGATCAGCGCCTCTCCTCTCCTCTCCCCTCCGAACACGCGCGGATAGAGCTGCGACATGATGAGCTGGGCGGCGGCGGCGCAGTAATGCTCCTGGGCCACGCTCACACGGTTCAACTGCCAAAGCCTGCCGAGCTCCCACTGGCTGGGCTGGAAGACATGGAGGTAGATATTCTTTGCCGGCGCGCCCTCAGGCGTATCTGTACGCCACGCCGGTACCCCCGGGAGGATAAGTGAAGTCCACGGCCCCCGCCTCGCAGGCGATGAAGCAGCTGCCGCATTCCACGCAGACACCGCGGTAGCCCTCCGCCAGCTCCGCCCTGCCGCCGCGCATCCTCCACAGGTCCATGGGGCATATGGCCACGCAGTTGCCGCACCCCGTGCACCTTTCGGCGTCCAGGAAGATGAAGTCGCGTCCGGAGGGTATCACATCCGCGAGTGCGAAACGGTCCACGGCCAGCTCGTCCCCGCCGCGCTCCGGCTTCCCTCCTCTCCGCATTCTTCCGCTCATCCCCTCTCCTCCCCCGCGTCGGAACCTCCTTCCGCGCCGCGCAGGATGAAGCCCAGTCCTTTGAGGGCGGTGAGGTATCCGCGCACCCTCTCCCCCTCCACCTCCAACAACATGGGGAGGTAGATCCTGGCGACCTCCAGGAGGAGGGGCAGGTTCTCCGCCAGCACCGGCAGGGCGCGGGCCACGCATTCCGCCTTCGGCTCCTGCGCGGACATGAAAAGGTTCACCGTCAGGTCCACCGCCAGCTCGGTGAGCTCGCGCGAAAGCCCGGGGTCTCCCATCATCTCGAAGAGCCGCCGCAGCTCGCTGCCGCCTACGAACTCCTTTCCCACCGGGCTCTCCTCCAGGCGTTCCAGGTAGCGGGCCAGGGACGCCGCGGAAACGTCGCCCTCTTCCTCGCATTCCAGGGCCACCTGCGCCGCGAGCCTCCCCGAGTACATGGCCTGCCAGACCCCCTCCGCGTAGAGAGGCTCGGGCAGGCCGGCGGCGTCTCCCACCAGCATGAGCCCGCCGGTATAGATGTCGGTGGGCATGCGGTCCATCCAGGGGAGGAGGTGGGCCTGCCACTCCCGGGGCCGGGCGTCCAGGGAGCGCAGCAGGCGCCGCGTCGGCGGTGCCTGAAGGGAGTCCAGGAGCTCGCGCGCCGGCTTGATGTGGCTTCGGTTGAGGCGCGATACCAGGCTGTTGGTCACCCCGGGGCCGCCCAGGTGCAGTCCGTCGGCGTAGGCCACGAGGTAGTTACCCCCGATGCCGGGGCCGAAATAGGCCTGGAAACCCGCCTCGTGGATGACGTCGTCCATGCGCTCACGGGACGCCGCGTAATCCACCGCGCAGGCGCTTATCACCTGGTCGGGGCGCCACTTCTCCCTCAGGCCCGAGAGGCGCGCCGTGGCGGAGAGCACCCCGTCGGCGCCGATCACCACGGGGGCGGCGTACTCCTCTCCCCCCTCCAGGACCACCCCGGCCACCCTCCCCGACTCCCGCCGCAAGCCCGTGGCCAGCGACTGGAGCATGAGGGTTGCCCCGGCCGCCCGCGCCCTCTCCGCCAGCCACTGGTCGAACTCCCGGCGCAGCATGCCCGCGGTGAAGAAATCCCGGGCCTCGGGGTAGCCCATGCGCCGGGACGGTCCCGAGGAGATGGAAAACCTTTCCTCCATCTCCGGGGGCGGCGAGAGGAAATGGGCCACGCACAGCCGGTTGTAGCGTATGGAGGGGAGGTCCAGTTCGGCGATGAAGGGGAAGTCGCGCCAGGCCTTGGTGGAGAGGGCGAAGCCCGAGGCGTTCTTCTCGCCGGGGTACCGCGATCGCTCCAGCAGCAGCACTTTCATGCCCGCTTCGGCCGCCGTCATGGCGGCGACGCTTCCCCCCGGCCCCGCTCCCACCACGATGATGTCGTACCGCTGCATGCCGCTACCCCCGGCTTTCTCCTGCGTCCATGATAACACCTCCGGGGAAGGGGGAACACGCGGCCGTTACCCGCGGCTCTGCCTCACGCCGGGGCCCACGAAAGCCCTCCCGGCGTCGGGAGAGAACGCGCAGTCCTGACCGCGCCTCTCGCGAAATGCGCACCGGGAGCGTACTCTCTGCGGCGGCGGGCCTATCAATGGGTGGCCACGTGGCCGAAGCCGGGTATGGCGAAGGGCGTCGGCAGGAGAGGCCTTTCCCGCTCCGTGAGCCTGATGAGGCGGTTGACGCGTTCCACGCCCAGCGCACGTATCTGCCATTCCAGCAGGGAGACATGGGGGCGCACGAAACGTTTCCACGCCTCCTTGAGGTAGAAGCTGCGGCGGAAGCGCCGTAGGAAACGGTCGAACTCCCGCTGTGCGCCCTCGGGGTCGTACACGGCCATTGCCGCCACTTTCCCCGATACCAGGGCTCCGCTGATCCCGAAGCCCATGAAGGGGTCGATGGCCCCGGACATGGTGCCGCACATGATCAGGTCCCCGCGGAAGAGCCTGTAGTTATCGGGCGTGGCCAGGGGCACGGCTCCCACCTGGTAATCCCAGTCGGCATGCTCCACGCCCTGGTTGCGCAGCGCAAAGTCCCGGTATCGGCGCAAAGCCTTCTCGTCCACCCTGCGCCCGAAGGAGAAGAGGAGGTCGAAGTAGTAGCCGTTCACCGCCGAAAGATATCCGTACTCGGTAACACATTCGTCGAACCACAACCAGGCGTAATCGCTGAAACCGATCTCCCCCCTGGACAGCCACATGGACACGGTGACGAAAGGGATTTCCAGCATCTTGTAGGCCCCAGGGATGAGGCCGCAAGCGATGATGGTGCCCGGCTTGAGCCCCGGGACCTCTTCCGCTCTCAGGGGAGAGGAGAACTCGAACTCCACGCCCGCTTCCAGGCATTTCCTGTAGAGCAGGGTATCCAGGCTCCCCGGGCGATCGCCCCTCTCCACGCCGTAAACGGAATAGACCGGGAATTGGATCTCGGTATCATGGAAGAAAGCCGGGCACTTGAGGACCCGGTGGAAGACAGGGGTTACGTCTATCCCGATATACTCCGAGGTCCTGGCGGGATCGATGGGCGTCACGTGGGTGGAGGGATTGTATATCCTCGCCCCGCCGTAGGATCCCTCCGCCTCCCTTACCCGTACCCGGTAGCCCTCCCTGGCCAGGTTGACGGCGGCCACCATGCCGCTCATCCCGGCCCCAACGATCAGCGCTTCCCTCGCGGCCATCCCAACCTCCTCCGGTCCGGACGGCCCCTCCCAGGACGCCGGCCGCGATCCCCCTGCGGCTTTCACATATTATGTCATCTCGCGCGCGTCGCGTCACCCCGCGCCCTTTTCCTCCCGGACCATCTCCCCCGCCTTCAAGGATGAGGATATCGCGCGGAGTGGAACAACCGGCCGGGGCATCGGCCGGATGACACGAAAAACCGGGGGACGCGCCCCGGATTAATTGCCATATTTTACTATATGAGCGCGGGGAGACGCATGCACCGGCCCGCTCTTTTCCCGTGCACGGCTGCGCCGCATGGTCCCGTGCCCCGACTTCGGCGCAGAGAGCCGCCCCGATTGTCGCTGCCCGGCCCTATAATGCGGAAAGAAGAACGGCGGATCTTCTCTCGCGTCGCCTTAGCTGGCTACGCCGTAAAGGGCTGACCTTACGGGAGCGTGAAGTGGAACTCAACCGCCTGACGGAAGAACTGCGGCGTCTCTGCTCCGGCCGTCCGCTGGAGGAGAAATGGCTGCTCGCGCCCTCGCACCGTGCGGGGCGGCAATGGCTCGACGCCGTGACCCGCTCCGGCACCGCGGTCTTGAACGTGCGGGTGATGACCGTCGTGGGCATGGCGCTGGAGCTGGCCGCCCCGGAGCTCGAGAGGCGGGGATTGACCTACGCCGCGGGCATGCGCCTGGAGCTGGCCTTAGAGGGCCTGATCTCGCGGCGTGGGGTGGAGGGGGGCTATCTGGCGGGGCTGGCCGCCAGCCCGGGATTGTCCGGAGTGATGGCCGCCTCCTTCCGAGACCTGCGCATGGCCGGCGTGAAGGCCGGCGACCTCACCCCGTCATGCTTCGAGGTCGCCGCGAAGGGAGAGGAGCTGGCCTCGCTCCTGGCGGCCTACGAGCAGAGGCTGGCCTCCCTCGCCCTCGCCGACCTCCCAGACGCGCTGCGATTCGCCGCCACGCGCCTGAGGGAGGACCCCCATGCCCTCCCCCCGGGATGCCTGGTGGCGCTCCCCGCGTACATGCGCGAGGGGATGCCGGCCCTGGAGCGCGCCCTCTGGGAGGCGGTCCCGGAGGATAGGAAGGTCCTGCTGGACTACGACCGTCCCTGCGTGGCGCGCGATAGGGATCTCACGGACGCCGCCCTCCTGGCCTGGGTCGACCGCCCCGCGGAGGCGCCCGCGCCAGCCGGTGACGGCAGCGTGGAGTTCTTCCGCGCCACAGGAGAGGCAAACGAGGTGCGCGAGGTGTTGAGGCGCTGCGCCGCTTCCGGCATACCCTTCGATGAGGTGGAGATCCTGCACACCGATTACCAGACCTACGTGCCCCTCATCTATGAGATCTGCCATGCCCTGTGGGAAGACGGCGAGGACATGCCCGTTACCTTCGCCGAGGGCATACCCGTGCGCTACTCCAGGCCCGGGCGCGCGCTGGCGGGATGGCTGTCATGGGTCCTGGAGGGATTCCCACAGGAAGCGCTGGCGCGCATGCTCGAGGACGGGCTGCTGGAAACGGAAGACGGGGACGGGGTCCGGAATTTCTCGGTCCTTGCCGCTGTGCTGCGTTCCCTGCCCATCGGCCTGGGCCGCGAACGATACGGCGAGGTGATACGGGGAGAGCTCGACCGCGATCCCTCCCCACGGGAAAGAAACGGCCGCTTCGAGGACGGAGATGAGGAAGCCGGGGAGAGGGAGGGGAGCATTCCGGGGAGGAGTTCCGCGCTGCGATCCCTCTCCTCCCTCCTCGACGCCCTGCTATCCCCCGTCCCCCGCGACCCGGGAGCGGCCGCGGAGCTGCTCGCCGCGGCGGAGGATTTCCTCTCCCGCCGCGTGCGCTGCACGGGCGAGCTCGATGAATACGCGCGCAGGAAACTGCTCAAGGGGGTGCGCGAGCTCTCCGCCGGCCTGAGGGATTGCGGCACCGGCGCTCCGGACATCGTCGGCCGGCTCAGGGAGCTGGCCGACTCCTCGCGCGTGGAGGGGAAAAGCCCGCAGCCGGGTTGCCTGCACGTCGCTTCCCTGCGGGGCGGAGGCCACAGCGGTCGTTCCCATGTCTTCATCCTCGGGCTGGACGACGGCCGTTTCCCCGGCGCCGGTCTCCAGGACCCTCTGTTGCTGGATTCCGAACGGGAGGCCATCTCCGACGAGCTCCCGACGGCTGCGGGGCGCATGGCCGCTGCCATGGAGGACCTCGCCCGGGTCATGGCCGGGCTGCGGGCGAGGGTGACCATGGGGTACTGCTGCCGCGACCTGGAGGAGGACCGGGAGATGTTTCCCAGCCAGGCCGTCCTCTCCGCCTACCGCATCGTCTCAGGGAACAGGGAGGCGGTACAGGACGACCTCCTAGGTGCACTGCGGGAGCCGGCCTCCTTCGCGCCCCTCCGGCCCGGGATGTGCATCACCGAGACGGAATGGTGGATAGTTCGCCTGTGCGGAGACGCTCCCCCGCCCAATGCCGAGGAGGCCGTCTTCGCCGCCTACCCCCATCTGGGGCGCGGGAGGACCGCCCGCCTGGCCCGCGAGGGCGAGGAGTTCACGGACTACGACGGCTTCGTGCCCGAGGCGGGAGCCGAGCTCGACCCTGCCCGTCCGGACAGTCCCGCGCTCTCCGCCAGTCAGCTGGAGACCCTCGGGCGGTGCCCCCTCGAGTACTTCTTCGCCTACGTGCTGGGGATAAGGCCGCCGGAGGAATTCGTCTTAGACCCGTCGCGCTGGCTGGAGGCCAACGAGAAAGGAGCCGTCCTGCACGAGGTGTTCGGGGATTTTCACCGGCACCTGCGGGAGGAGGGGCGGTCGCCCTCCCTTGAGCGCGACTGGGACTTCTTGAGCGGGATGCTGCTGGACAGACTCTCCCTCTGGGAACGCCGCAAGCCTCCACCCAACCAGGAGGTGGCGCGCGTGGAGCGCGAGGAAATGCTGCGCACCGCCCGCATCTTCCTCATGGAGGATGAGATATACTGCCGGGAAAACCGGCCGCTCTACTTCGAGGCGGCGGCGGGCATGGCGAGCTCCGGCGCCGGGAACCCCATCGACCGCCCCGAGGCGGTGCGAGTGGAGCTGCCCGGCGGCGAGTGCATCCGGGTGAGTGGCCGCATGGACCGCGTGGACGAGCTGGGAGAGCCGGGCAGCGCCCTCTTCTCGGTGCTGGACTACAAGACCGGCTCCGCCTGGGGTTTCGATATCGCCAAACCCTTCATGGGCGGGAGGCGACTGCAGCACTACCTCTACATGGCCATGGCGAAGGAGCTCCTGGGGCGCGTCCACCCGAGGGCAAAGGTGGCCTCCTTCCAGTATTTCTTCCCCTCCTCCCGCGAACACGGCGAGCGCGTCGTCTGGGATGCGGAGTCCCTGCACGACGGCCCGCTGGTGCTGGCCTGCCTGCGCGAGATGTTGGCGGGGGGATGCTTCCCTTTCACGGACGACAAGAACGACGTACGGTTCAGCGATTACCTTCCCGCCTTCGGAGACGTGGAGGCGCTGGAGAAGAGGTGCAGGGAGAGGCTGGCAGGAACTGGAAACTCCTCCCTGGATCCCTTCCGGAGGCTCAGGGGTCATGCATGAGCAGGAGGTGACCATGACGGGCCGGCACGGCGGCGGCGAGGCACCCCCGCGTCCTCCCGACCGGGAGCAGCGCGAACTCATCCTGCGCGAGCTCGACCGCAACATCATCGTGGAGGCGGCGGCGGGCACCGGAAAGACCACCAGCATGACGGGACGGATGCTCGTCCTGCTGGAAAGCGGAAGGTGCCGCGACATACGCTGCATGGCCGCGGTGACCTTCACCCGCAAGGCGGCGGCGGAGCTGCGGGGACGTTTCCAAGTGGAGCTGGAGCGCAGGGTCAGGGAGGCGGAGGGCGAGGAGGGGAAACGCCTCAAGGCCGCCCTCGACCGCGTGGAGCAGTGTTTCATCGGGACCATCCATTCCTTCTGCGCGCGCCTGCTGCGGGAGCGACCGGTGGAGGCGGGGGTGAGCCTCGACTTCGAGGAGCTCGACGAGGAAGCGGACGTACGCCTTCGCGAGGAGGCCTGGCACATCTTCGTGGCCGAGCTCGCGGCCGGGGATCGGGGAGGGCTCCTCGAGAGACTCGCCCGCCTGGGGTTGAACGTCTCCGACCTCGGATCCTCCTTCGCGGATTTCTGCCTCTATCCCGACGTGGAGGAATGGCCCACACCCCGGAAATCCTCTGAACCGGACCTCGGTGAGGCGCGAGAGAAGCTCTTCCGCTATGTAGAACGTTTGCGGGCGCTGGAGCCCCGGCTGCCACGGGAGGTCGGGAAAGACACCCTCATCCCCCGGATGAGGCGCCTGCTCCGCGTCGTCTCTCACCTTGACGACCCCGAGAGGTCGGATCGCCTCGTGGAGGCCCTGGAGTTGTTCGACTACAAACCCAACCAGGTGCAGAGGGTCTGGACGGCAACCGGGCACTTCACCAGGGAAGAGGCCATAGCCGAGAAAAATAGGTGGATCGATCTCCGCGACCAGGTGGCGCTTCCTGCGCTGCGCGCCTGGCGGGAATACCGCTACCCCACCGTCCTGGAGGTCTTCCGGAAGGCGCGCAGGGTCTATGACCACCTGCGGCGGGAGCGCGGATTCCTCAACTTCCAAGACCTGTTGATGAAGGCGGCGGCGCTGCTGCGGGACCATCCCGAGGCGCGCCGCTATTTCCAGTCCCGCTTCACCCACCTCCTGGTGGACGAGTTCCAGGATACCGACCCCATCCAGGCGGAGGTCATCTTCTTCCTCGCCGCGGAGGACCCGGAGGAGAGGGACTGGCGCGCTTGCGTGCCCAGGCCGGGGTCGCTGTTCCTGGTGGGCGACCCCAAGCAGTCCATATACCGTTTCCGGCGCGCCGATATAGCCACCTACGCGCAGGCCAAGCGGATCCTCGTGGAGCGGGGGGGCCTGGCGGTGAACCTGCAGACCAACTTCCGTTCCACCCCTTCCGTCATCGACTGGGTCAACGAGGTCTTCCGGCCGGGCGAGCCGTCCGAGGATGAAAAGGGGCGGGCCATGCTGCGCTTTCCGGCCGTGGAGACCCTCCAGTCCCCGCTCTATGTCCCCCTCCTCCCCTTCAGGCGGGAGGTTGCGTGCGAGCTGGGCGGCATCTTCCGCCTCCCCATCCCGGAGGAATGCGAAAAGAATGAGACCGTCAGGGCATATGAGCCCGACCTGCTGGCCAGGGTGATAAGGGATTTCCTGGACCGGGGAGCCACCGTCGCGCGCGCGGGCAGCGAACCCCAAGAGGAAGACGACCCCCGCGTGCGCCCCGACGATCTCATGATCGTGACGCGGCAGAAACGCAACCTGGGCGCCATGGCCCAAGCCCTGCAGAGATACGACATCCCCCACCGGGTCACGGGCGGACAGGCACTTAACGAGGTCGAGGAGCTGCGCCTCCTCTACCTGTGCCTCAGGGCGGCCACACGGCCCGAGGACCCCGTGGCCCTGGTGGCAGCGCTGCGCAGCGAGCTCTTCGGTGTAAGCGACGCCCGGCTCTACGACTTCCGCCGGGCGGGAGGACGCTTCTCTTTCCGGAGCGAGGTGCCCGCCGGGCTGGACGGGGCGGACGGAGAACTCTTCACAGACGCCTTTTCCCGCCTCAGGCGGTACGCGCGCTGGCTCCACCTCCTCCCCCCCGCTTCCGCCTGCGAGAGGATCGCGGGGGACCTGGGGCTGTTCGCGCTGGCGGCCTCCCGCCCGGGCGGGAACGCGCAGGCGGGGAGCCTGGCCAAGAGCCTGGAACTGCTCCGCGCCGCGCAGCGGGAGGGGTGGAGCGTCGCGCATGCCGTGGAATATATCGGCAGGCTTGCCTCGCGCGAGGAAGCCCACGACGGAGCGGAGGCCCTTCCCGACAGCCGGCCGGCGGTGAGGATCATGAACCTGCACAAGGTCAAAGGTCTGGAGGCCCCGGTGGTCTTCCTCGCCGACCCCTGCGGGGAATCCGACCACCCGACCACGGTGCATATAGACCGCTGCGGGGAGAGGATCAGAGGTTACCTGGCCATACACCAAAAGACGTCCGAATATTCCCAAAAACTGCTCGCCCACCCCCCCGGATGGGAGGAACTGGCGGAAAGGGAAAAGGCCTTCGGGCGCGCCGAGGAGCTGCGCCTGCGCTACGTCGCCGCCACCCGCTGCGGCTCCGCCGCCGTCATCAGCCAGCGCAAGAACAAGAACGCCGGAAACCCCTGGTGTTATTTCGATACCTTCATCCCCGCCGCGCGGGACATCGCCGACCCCGGGCCCAAAGAAGCCCCGGTCAAGCCTGCGGCGGCCGTCTCTCCGGAGGAACGCGCGGCAGGGGTGGCGGAGACATCTACCCGCCTCGGCGCATCCCTTTCGCCGACCTATCGGGTACTGGCGGCCAAGGAATACGCTCTTTCCCGGCCCGGCGGAGCGGGAATGCCTCCCCCGGCGTCGGCCGCGGCGGCGGCAGGACCCGCGAGGGCAGGTGAGGGCGGGGACCCGCCCGAACCGGAGGGAGATGAGGGAGACGTGCCCCCGGGAAGGAGGAAGAGCGGAGACCCGGGCGGGAGCACCGACGCGGGCTCCGGATCCCCCGAAAGCAGCACAAGTCCCGGGGACAACCTGGAGATCTTATCTGACGCCGAGGGAGGAACGCAGTGGGGCGAGGTGATCCACCTGCTCCTGCGGGCGGCCATGGCGGAGCCGGGCGCGGACCTGGAGAGGCTGGCGTCCGCCTCCCTCGAAGAGAGGGAGCTGGACCCAGCGCTCGCGCCCCAGGCCGCCGCCCTGGCGCGCTCGGTCATGGCCTCGGATGTCTGGCGCCGCGCCCTGGACTCCGAGAAGCGGTTGATGGAGGTACCTTTTCAGATACCCTGGGAGGATGGGGGACTACCGGCCGTGCTGCGCGGGGTGATCGACCTCGCCTTCCGTGAGGCGGACGGCTGGGTGCTGGTGGATTACAAGACCGACCGCCTGCGGCGGGACGAAGTGCGGAGAGCCGGCGAGAAATACGCTCCCCAGCTTTCCCTTTACGCCAGAGCCTGGGAGGCGGCCTGCGGCGAGCCGGTCAGCGAGGCCCTGATCTATTTCACCTCCACCGGCACCCTGGCGAGGGTAGGGGTCGCTCCCGCCCCGTGAGCGGCGGGGAAGATGGTAAGATAACTGGTATGAACGGTAACGGAAAGATGCGCGCAAACCCCCCGCTGATCCGCCCCGCCACGCCCGGGGACGCCGAGGCGGCGGCACGGCTCATCTACCTGGCGGGAAAGAGTCACCTGGAGACCTCCATCTACGACCTCATGTTCCCGGGGGACATAGAGGAGAAACTGGGTTTGCTGGCCGCCCTTTTCAAGGCGGACCCTCCCTCCTTCTACCATTATTCCCACTACCTGGTATGCGAGGTAGAGGGCGAGGTCGCTGGCTGCCTGTGCGGCTACAACGAGGCCCGCAACGGTGACGCGCTGGTACGCGAGGCGCTGGCGGAGGTGGGCATCGACCGCGCGGAGGGAAAGGCGATGAACGCCCGCATGCAGCCTTTCTACCGCGTCTACCCCGGTCACTACCCGGATTCCTGGGTGATCGAGCACGTGGCGGTGTTCCCGGAATTCCGCCGCCGCGGCCTGGTCACGGCCCTCCTCGAGGAGATACTGCGCAGGGGGCGCGAGCGGGGCTACACGTGCGCGGAGCTGAATATGCTCATAGGCAACGAGCCGGCGCGGGGAGCTTACGAAAAGGCGGGCTTCGTGGCGGTGGAGGAAAAGACCGACGACGAGTTCATGCGCATCTTCAACAGCCCGGGCATGTTGAGGATGTACCGCGAGCTGTGAGAGAAGCCGGGGCGTACTTCCCGCACTGCCCGACCCCGGATGGGTATGTCGGGGATGTGCGTCGCGGCAGGCGGGTCAGGCCGAGGACGTACCGCGAGCTGCGATGGAAGCAAGAACTTCCTTCCACACCGCCCATACCAGGCGAGCGTATCGAAGGCGCGAGTCCCGACAGGCGGGTCAGGCCGGGGATGAACCGGGATACCTGAGAAAGGGGGGACCGGGGGTGAGAAAGAGATGGTCGATGTCCGTGCTGGCGTCCGTCTCCCTGCTGCTGTTGTCCGCGGCCCTTTTCGCCGGCTGCGGGGGCTCCGGGGAGGGGAAGAACGGCGCGGCCGTAGATCAAGGCGAAACGGCGCGGGCGTCCTACGAGGACGGGTTCTCGCGCGGGCAGGCCGAGGGTCTTGAGAAGGGCCTCGAGGACGGAAAGGCGGGGAAATACGAACCGCAGGCCCCGGAGTTGGCGGGAGCGGACGAGGATTTCCTCCGCGGCTACATCCAGGGGTGGTCGGAGGGCTACGAGGAAGGCTATGCGGAGGGGAAGAAGCAGGCCGGCCTCGAGGACGATGAGCTCGCCGAGGTAGAGGCGGCCATGATCGCCTTCGTGAAGCAGAACTCGGCCCCCGGCCTGGAGTTCAGGATCGACAACATCGTCATCCAGGGAGACACGGCGGTGGGGAGGGCGGTCTGCACCAGCGAGCGCCTGGAGAGCCCCTACGTGGTGATGGAGAAGGGGGCCTCGGGGTGGCGGGGCGTGGACTTCGGCACCGGCATCGAGCCCCCCGCCTGGTACCCGTACTGAGAGCCCTGTTGACTCCACGCAAGAGCATGCGCGATTCCGCAGGAGCATGCGCGATTCCGGTAGAGATATGAGAGCGCATTTTTCGCGTGCCTCGGGGATGATCGCGGGCGACGAACCTCGTTACGGAAAAACGCTGTGTCTCTCCCTTCTTCCCGGTAACGACATCCGACCTCACGCCCATGCTTGGAACCCCGTTACCTGAAAGGTGCCGTGCTGCAGCCAGCATAATGCGTACCCGCCGCTCCCGCTTCCAGACAATCCTCCTCGGGCCTGGCGAGCCGACTTGCGAGCGTGCGGCGCCTTCCGTCACCCCGCGCAGCCGATGGATCGCGACGCACGCGGCGCTAATGCGCACGGCATCATGTTCCCACCCCCCGGAGCCGATATACAGAGAGGCGATGGTCTGCCGGGTCCGAGCCGGCCCCGGAAGGAAGCCTTCCCAGAGATACCCGGAGGTGGACGGCGGCGCCTCCCGGTCGGCATTGGAGGCCGGCGCCAAAAGCCGGCGGCACGGGGCCGGAGGCCCAGGGAAGGTCGGCGCTCATGGGCGGAGAAGAGACGGACGAGAGGCACGGCAGGGGGGAAGAACCCCCGGAGGGTGGACTTTCGGGTCAAAAAGACGCCTCCCAAAGCGGTGATGAGCGGCGGGCGGGGGCCGACGCCATCGAGAGGTACGCCAGGTCGCTCATCGAATACACCTTCGACCTCATCCTGCTCCTGGACCGCTCGGGCGAAATAGTCTTCGCCAGCCCCTCGGCGAGGCGTCTGCTGGGATACGACCCCGAGTCGGTGGCGGGGAGGAACGTCTTCGCGTTCCTCCACCCCGATGACCAGGCATGGGCGGCGGAGTTCTACCGCACGGGCGTTGACCGCCGCGGCTACTCCCCCTATCTCATGGTGAGGGTCCGCCACCACGACGGCTCCTGGCGCTGGTTCGAGGCCGTGGGCAACAACCTCCTCGAGGACCCCCTGGTGAGGGGCATCGTGGTGAGCGCGCGCGACATCACCGAGCACCGCCGCCTTGAAGAGGACCTGCGGAGGAGCGAGGCCTACTTCCGCTACATCACCGAAAACACCCATGACATCATCTCCGTGCTGGACCGCGAGGGCAGGCTGCGCTACGTGAGCCCATCCATAAAGCGGATCTCGGGATACGAGCCGGAGGAGCTTCTCGGGAGATCCCCCTTCGAGCTGCTCCACCCGGAGGACACCGACCGCGTCGTCGCCGTCTTCTCCCAGGGGATCGAGAACGACCTTCCCTCCGCGACGGCGGAATACCGCTGGCTGCGAAAAGACGGCTCCTGGCAGGTCTTCGAGGCCTTCGGCATCAACGCCCTCGACAACCCGGCCATCGAGGGGATCGTCGTGCATGCCCGGGACATCACGGAGAGGAAGCGCTGGGAGGAGGCCCTGCGAGAATCCGAGGAGAAATACCGCCTCATCTACGACTTCACGGGGGAGGCCATCTTCACCTACGACACGGACATGAGGCTCATCGGCGTCAACCGCAAGGCATGCGAACTCATAGGGTACGGCGAGCACGAGCTCCTGGGAAAGAACGTGCTGGAGCTGAACATCCTCCACCCCGACGACCACGCGCGCGCCATCGACGATATACGGCGCCTTTCCGCGGGAGAAACCGTGCGGGACGAACTGCGCTTCGTCAGAAGGGACGGCGGCGTGGCCATAGGAAGCGTGACCGGAGCACCGCTTTACGACAGGGAAGGCAGGGTCATCGCCTTCACCAACGTGGCCCATGACGTAACGGAACGCAAGCGCGAGGAGTGGCGCCTGGACGAACTGAGGCGCTGCCTCCTCGAGCTGGGCGCGGACCCCATGGAAAACATCGCCAGGATAGTGGCGGTGGCCGGCAGGGTGATGGGGGAGGGCGCGCTGCGTTACTGCCGCCTCGACAAGGGCGGCCTCACCGTGCTCTACCCCTCGGGGGAAAAGATCGAGCGGATCTCGGACCGGGAGGCGGCCGCCGCTTACACGTGCTACGAGGACATGCTCACGGATGCCGTGGAACCTCGCGTGATCGAAGACCTGGAGGGAACGGCGTACGCCCGGGACCCGGACGCGGCGCGGGAGGGGTTCCGTTCCTTCCTGGGCTACCCCGCGCGCCTGCGCGAGAAGACCGTGGGCATGCTCTGTCTTTTCGGTCGGGAGGCCGGGAGCTTCGCCCCCCCGGACATGCACCTCATGGGGATGCTGGCCCGCGCCCTGGCCATCGAGGAGGAGCGCCTGGTGCACGTGGAGAGCATCAGGCGCTTCGTGGATATAGCCTCCCACGAGCTGCGCACACCCCTCTCCATCATCAAGGGCTACGCGGATGCCTTCCTGCACGGGGACCTCGCGGGGATCGACGGGGAAAGCCTGGAGAAGATACGCATCATCAACGGCAGGGCGGACAAGATGGCCAAGACCATAGACGACCTCCTCGACCTCTCGCGCATCGAGCGGGGGCTCTTCGCGGTGGAGAAGAGGGAGGCCGCGGTGCCGCCGCTTCTCGAGCATGCGGTGGGCCAGATGTGCGAGAAGGGCGCCGGTCAAGATTTCGAGGTCCGCATCGGCGAGGGGGTGCGGGCGCACGCGCTGGACGCGGAGAAGATCACCGACGCACTGATCATCCTCCTGGACAACGCGGTCAAGTATTCCCCGCCCTCCTCCCCCGTCCTGCTGGAAGCCAGGCGCGAGGGGGGAGGACTGCTCATCTCCGTATACGACCGCGGGCCGGGGATTCCCGAGAAGGACCGTGAGGTCATCTTCGAGCGCTTCCATCAACTGGAAGATGCCGCTCATCACGCCTCGAGCGGCCTGGGCTTGGGCCTGTTCATCGCCAGGGAGATCGCGCGCGGGCACGGGGGCAGCATCTGGTGCGAGGCGAGGGAGGGCGGCGGCTCCGTCTTCAGGATGCTCATCCCTTAACGCCCGCCGATAACGCGGGACCGCCGCGTCCCTCCCTCAAGCCCCTTGCCCGAGGACGAGAACGGGACAGTCCCTACGTGTGCATCAAGGACCGCGAAAGGCCGGACAGTCGGGCGGGCAGGCCCGTGCCCCCTCCCGCCGTCCGCCCTACCTGCCGGTGTAGGCCTCGGAGAAGAGCCATGCCGCGGCCGGCGAAACTACCCCGGGAGAGACATGCCCTCCGCGTATGGGCTCCCTTCTCTCCCCTTCCCTTCCCAGGTCGAAGTACATGGCCCTCTCGACGACCACGGGCAGGCTGGACATCATGTCCAGTGCCACCTGGGAGGGATTGCCGTCCGCGGCCAGCGCCGCATTCACGTCGACGGTCATCCTGGCGCGCGGGCCCACACGGTAGGTGGCGGAACGCGTGCCCTCCCCGGGTCCCAACAGGTACCTGGCCTCCACGGTGGCGGCCTCGGGGTTGGGGTTCAGGACCAGCACATATTCGTGGATGCCGGGGAAGGCCGAACCCTCGGCGAACATCCACCTCCGCGACGGCTCCACCGTCCCCGTGGAGACATGCCCGTCGTCCCAGGCGCCGTTATAGCGGAAGTACACGGCCCTCTCGCAGGCGACGGGGCTGTCCGACCTCACGCTCACCGATACGTCCGAGGCCGACGCGAAGAGGTCGTTAACCCTCAGGGTGCGGCGTGCCCTGGGGGGCAAGGCAAGTTCCCTGGTGACCTCCTCCC
Source organism: Actinomycetota bacterium (assembly GCA_014360645.1). Taxonomy (NCBI): domain Bacteria; kingdom Bacillati; phylum Actinomycetota; species Actinomycetota bacterium. The sequence continues at coordinate 103,501 of JACIXD010000009.1, forward strand.
CCCGCGGCGTGTGGCAGCAGACCCTCGCGGTGGCCGCCTCCGTTCCCGGGTTCGCCACCAGGATCCAGGTGTCAAAATCGCCGGCAACCCTCCCTTCGGCGAAATACCATTCCCTGGAAAGAGCGCTCACCCCGGGCTTGCTGTGCCCCCCGTCGGCGACAAAGGCGCCTCCCGGCGAGCGGTAGAGGAAATACATGGAACGCTCCGCCACCACCGGCAGGTCCGTCTCCACCCTAGCCGCCACCTCGCCCTGGATATAGGCGTTCACATGGTAGGTGCGGCGCGCTCCGGCCGGTATCTCCAGGTCCACCGCCATCCCATCGCCTCCCTGCGGCAGCAGCTCCAGCCTCCCGCGCGCGGTCCCCTCCCCGAAGTTGGCGATGCAGATATATTCATGGAAGGGTTGGGAATCCGAGGCGTAGCCCTCGGCGAAATACCACATGCTCCTGGCCTGCGGTGAGCCGAAGGCGTCCGAGCCCCCGTCCATCCAACCATGGTAGCGGAAGTACATGGGCCTCTCCGCCAGCAGCGGCGTCCCGTCCACGGAGCGCACCTCCACCGCGAGGTTCTTGTTCCTCAGGTTCGGGTTGGCGTTGAGGTCCAGGGTGAGGCGGGAGGACGCCGCCACCTCGCGGTATATCTTCAGGTACTCGCCCGCCTCGTCGCGGAAGACCACCTCCGCCCAGGTGGAGGAGGAGCCCGGGTTGGCTATGCTCAGAAAGGGAAAGAAGTTGTACGAAGCGTCCCCGGCGGCGAAGACATCCCGCCTGTCGTGGGGGAAGCAGGGCTCTCCCAGGTCGGTGTTGTCGCCGTCGCCGTTCCTGTCCCCCGGCACCTTCCCGCACACCTCCGCTGCCGTGAGGCGCGGGTCGCCGGCCCACGCGGGCTGCCCCCAAACGGCGCCGTTGGTGTTTCCCGGCATACGGTTCTTGCGGTAGGTAACTCCCTCCACCCCCAGGCGATAATGGGAGCCCTGGAGCAGCTCGTATCCGCTCCCCTCCGCATAGGAGGCGGAGAGATCGGGAACGGTGAGCTCCCCGATGGGCCTGCCGTGGTCGCGGAAGAGCGACTCCAGGTAGGAGGGGGTCGACCCCACGTTGGCGCTGGCGGTATAGGAGCGCGCCCCCGGCCCCGGCTGCAGGAAGGTGTAGGAGTACTCGTTCACCCGCGCGAGGACCTCCTCCCGTGACAGAAGCGCGGCCCCTCCGGCCATGTCCGCCGCCTCCGGGCCGGCGGCGAAGCAGGTGTGGCGCATGATCACCATGGCATCGGGCGCCAGCCTGATCTCGTCACGCCAGTGACTGCGGTGATCCCCGAACTCCCGCGCCTCGTCCGTTCCCTCCACGGTGTCGGTGCGGGACGCCCACGCCTTGTCCTGGGGAAGGCAGAATCCCCAGCGCTCGCGGTTCCCGTGTCCGTAATAGACCACCAGGTTGTATCGGCGGTCAGACACGAAGCGGTGCAGGCGGTAGTGGGGGCAGGGGGTGAGGGAGCCGTCTTCCTCGTAGGCGTCCAGGACGTAAACCTCGAAATCGTATTTCCTCAGCGCCTCCACCGTGGCCTGGAGGTCGGGAACAGAGGCCGCCCGCAGGCTCTCCCCGGGCGCGAAGGCCATCACCAGGAGGGCTTTGGGCGTGGGGACCGCGGCCGCATTGGAAGCCGCGGGCGAAAAGGGTACCGCCGCCAGGAGAAGAACGAGGAGCGCGACCGGCATGGACGGGCCACGCAGCCCTCTCGACACCCCCGCAGGTCTCCTCAATTCATCGGTCTCCTTTCCGGTCTCCCTGCACGCGGTCCGCGGACGGGGCCCAAAGGCCTTTCCGCAGCATCCCGACCTCGCCCGGGGACCGCGCTTCCGCCGCGCTCAGCATATCGGACGAAGAGGTCGGCCGTCCTTTTTACATGTCTGCTCCCGCGGATCACCGGCGATCGCGGCTCTGCCCCCGCCCCATGCACGACCGGTTCTGCCGCCGCCTACCGTAGATGCCGCCGCTCCCCCACCTGGGGCGAGGGGGATGACCTAGAGGCCACGGCCGTATCGCGGCCATGATATATCAACGGGACTCCCCGTGTACATGGCCATGACCGGGAACGGCGCCGCCCGCGTCTTTAGCCCTCGAACACGGCCTTCCCGCATGCGCTGCCTCTTCCGCGGTCCCCGGATAATCGGGAGCCGCGCGCGGACCCGCTGCATCCGGCGCCGCCGGCGATGTGAAATCTCTGTTACAATCGCGAGATCGGGCTTATCTGCCCAGCCCTCCCTGCCGATACAGATAAATGCTTCATGTATAGATATTGCAAGGGGGAGAGGATGCAAAAGAAGGACGCAAAAGGTTTCTTCATCGACTCCAGGCTCAGGGGATCAGGGCTTTTGAAGACCCTCCTGCGAGGATTCCGCCACCGCCAGGAAGGGGAAGAGGAGCGAAAGACCCCCTATGAGTACGGACGTCCCGGCCCCCGGGAGACCGCCTCGAGGGGGCGCGACTCCGGAGAGGGCATGAAAAAAGCGGCCAGCCTCTGAACGACGCGAGCATCCACGGGCGGATAGGGACAGCCCGGCTCAGAAAGCCGGAGTGACGGAATAGAGGCAGAGGATGCCGTGTTGGCGGTTGACCTCGCTCCTGGTCTCCTCACCGTTGAGCACCCGCAGCAGCAGGGCCCGGGTCCCGGCGGCGACCTCCTCCAGCGAGCTCCCCTCCAGGACCGCGCCGGCGTTCACGTCCATGTCGTCCTCCATGGCCCGGAAGAGACGGCTGTTGCTGGCCACCTTGATCACCGGCACGATGGGGAAGCCGAGGGGATTGCCGCGCCCGGTGGTGAAGAGCATGGCATGGCACCCGCAGGCCGCGAGCCCGGCCATGGACTCTACGTCGTAGCCCGGGCCGTCCATGATCACCAGCCCCTTCTCCCTCGGGATGTCGCCGTAATCCACCACCTCGTTCACGGTGGTGCCCCCTCCCTTGAGGATGCAACCCAGGGACTTCTCGCGGATGGAGCTCATACCGCCGTCCATGTTCCCGGGGGCTATGACCTGGGAGGCCAGCGGTCCCAGGATCTCGCGAGCCCTGCGCTCGGCTTCCGCGATCAGCGAGGTCACGCGCCCCGCGATCTCCCCGTTGCGGGAACGGCGCGCCAGGATATGGGCGGTGCCGATCATCTCCGTGGTCTCGGTGAGGATGACCGTGCCCCCTTCGCCCACCAGCCAGTCCGCCACCAGACCCACGGCGGGGTTGGCGGTGACGCCGGAGAAGGCATCGGAGCCCCCGCATTCCAGCCCCAGCACCACGCGGTCAAGGGATGCCTCCTCCCTCTCCGCCCTCTCCGCCTCGCGGAGCAGGGCACGGGCTGCCTCCGCCCCGCGTGCCGCCGCTCTGCGGGACCCCCCGACATCCTGAATGTTCAGGAACTCCACGCGCCTGCCGGAATGGGAGATGCGCTCTGCCAGGTACTCGGCCTTGATCACCTCGCACCCCAGCCCTACCACCAAGGTCCCGAACACGTTGGGGTTGACCGCCAGGTTGACCAGGGTCCTGAAATGCCTGCCCAGGTCCTCGCCTCCCCTGCCGCAGCCATGCCCGTGAAAGAGCGGCGTCGCCCCGGGCACCTCGCGGGCTATGGCCTCCACCACCCCGTTGGCGCAGGCCACGGAGGGGATGACCGCCACGTGGTTCCTGGCACCCACGCCGTCGTCCGGCCTGGCAAAACCCATGAAGCTCTCCTTCACGGCCATCGCCCACCTCCGTTCTCCGTCGCCGCGGGCACCCCTTGGGTTCCCCTCATTCGTCCACCGCCAGGTTATGGGTATGCACCCAGCCCCCTTTCTCTATCCCCCGACTGGCCCGGCCGATCACCTCACCGTACTTGACGATGTCCTCGCCGGGCGCCAGATCGCGCAGGGCTACCTTGTGACTGAAGGGGATGTCGTCGGCCGCCGCAAGTTCGCGCCCGTCCGCAAGGCGTACCGTCCCGCCCCGGGCGATATCCTCCAGAGCCACCGCCACGTTGTCCGCCGCGTTGATGACCAGGGCATTGGGCTTCAAGGCCGTCCTCCTTCCCGGACATGGACGCCGCTCCCCCGCTCGAAGACCCCACGGAGCTCACAGGCGGGCAGCGGCACTCCCGTCGTCTTCCCCGTCGAGCCCAATTTTTTCTTTCTCACGGGCACATGCGCGGCCGCCGAGCCTTTCCTCCAGGCAGGTCCGCCACGCCACGCCATCTCTTCCTCTCACGCCCATATCACCGCCTATTATAGACCGGGGTGGTGCCGCACGGATGGAGCCTCGGTCCTCATGCCTCTCCAGAACGGCACCGGGTAAAAGTCCGGCGCGGACCCCAGGGGTCCGCGCCTCAGCCTTTTCCCCATATGGGTACGATCAGGAGGAAGCTATGGGGATCTTCTTCCTTCCCTCGACGGACTTGCCCGCGCCTTTGATGCGGATCTCCAGGACGCCGTCCTTGAGGCTGGCCGAGATGTCCTCCTCCTTCACCTCGCCGGGAAGCGGCACGCTACGGGTGAAGGATCCGGCCACCCGCTCCCGGCGGTAATAGTTCTTGTCCTCGACCTTCTCCTCGCGCTCGTGTCGCCCGCTGATGGTCAGGGTGGAGTCATGCAGGTCGATGCTCACGTCGTCGGCCTTGAACTCCGGCAGCTCCATCTTGACCACCATGTCGTCCTTCTCGGAATAGACGTCCATGCTCGGCCAGTCATGAAAGGTGGGGAAGAGCGTGAAATCATCTATGTCGCTCCAGAACCACCCCCTCGGCGTCCAGTCCCGAAACGCTACGGGGAAGAACGGTCTCCACCTGATGATAGACATCTCACCCACCTCCTTTCAGGTTTTTCGCGTCTTTCCGACGCTCAAACCGGGAGGGTGCTCAACGCGTATCCCCTATCACCGCCCCGAGGGCCATACTCGACTTCGAGTCCCCTTTCGGATGCCGTGAGCGCCCTGCCGGCCTCCGCGTCGGTACCCTCTTCCAGCCTCGCGTAATCGAACAGACAGACCTGACACATGTCGAATTCAATGGAACCGGCGCTCCCGCAGAAGATGCATCTCTCGCGTTCCGCCAAGGGCACCACCTCCTCCAGCATGTCCAAGTCCCACTAATCTCATTTCTTATGTTAGATTTATTACTATCATATGTCAAGTCTTCTAGTCATAATTGACAGATTATTTCCAAGGGGATATAAATAAATCATGGGTGATGAGGTAAAGATCCCCGGCCAAGGAGATTCGGAACCCCTCTACACCATAGGGGTGGTCTCCCGGCTGCTTTCCTGCGAGCAGAGCACGCTGCGGCGTTATGAGAGCGCCGGCCTGGTCACCCCCAGCCGGACGGAGGGGAATACCCGGCTGTATTCGAACGAGAACATCGAGACCTTGAGGACGGTACACCGTCTCATCGACGGCGAGAAGCTGAACGCCAGGGGCGCGCGCATGGTCATGAGCATGCAGCAGGAGATAGACGAGCTCAAGGCCAGGATCGCCGAGCTGGAGGCGCGCCTGCGCGAGCTCGAGGGCGAGTCATCGTAGCGCGCAGCGAGGCCCTCCCGGGGTCAGGAGTGCACCAGCATCAGCTATCCTTAAAGCACCATGAAAGGAAGGTGCCCCGTTCCCCATCGCCCGCACCAGATAAGGGGGAACGTATCAGCTTCCTTTGCACAGACCCTAAAGGGAAGCGAGGATGAACCGCCGCCTTTCTCCGCGTTCACTATTACGCCCTTGCGGGCTTCGGGCTCGTCCCCGTCGCGGCGTGCTGCTCTGGAGCGCCCGTGTCCCGTCCCCATGCCGCCCTCAAGTACCTGGGATCCGCCCGGTCTTGAAGCCCTTCCCGGGCTGGGGCAGCAGATGCCGCGACCCGGAAGGCCGCCTGCCACCGGCGCTCGCTACGGCACGCCCCGGCAAGCCGTTGGATTGTCCGTCCGACCTACTTCTTGCCGCTTTCCTCTTTTTTCTCGAAGGCGTTCTGCGCGTCGCAATTGGGGCATTTTTTCGGCTTGCAGCGCGAGTCCCTGACGTATCCGCATTTGTTGCACACCCATTCCGCCATGCTCCACCTCCTTGAGTACGAGGAATCCGCCTGTAACCTACCTCGCATGCCTTGTCTTCGACCGGATCCCAGGCCGGGGGAAACCCTGAGCGGCACCTTTCCCTCCGCTCCGAACCCGGTGCATCACCTACGCGGGGACACTACCGCTCGACCCGCGCCCGCCCCTCGAGTCGTCCGGGTGACCGGTTAATATTCTGCCCGCACCGCGAGGAGACATAACCTGAACCGGCGTTCAGGGCCGCACGGCCCTCGAGATCCTCCCCCTCGCGGCATGGCACGGCTCCCAGCCGCCGTCCCGGTGGCATCAGCGCAGCTTTTCGTAGCGCTCCCTGAACCTGCCCAGGAGCTCGGACAGCTCATCGAGATTGGACATCCACATGTCCAGGACCTCCCTGCCCTCAGGCGTCAGGTTATAGACCTTGCGTGCCGGGCCGGAGCCGGAATCGTCGAGGGAGCTCTCGGCCAATCCCGACCTCTCCATCACCCGCAGAAGCCGGTAGAGCATGGAGGGATCCATCCCGCCCGGTCCGATGCCGAATTCCTTCAACCTGCCCATGAGCTCGTAACCGTGCATGGACTGCTCCGCCAGCAGCAAGAGCACCGCCGGTCTCAGGAACCGCCGTGTGGGGTCCCAGCTCAGACCCGGGACCTCCAGGGGCATGCCGCCATGGGCATGGCCTGGCCGCATCATCGCAAAACGGCGAGGGCCTCGCACGGGAATCCCTCCTTCCCAGTCGCGTTCCCTGAACACCTTTCCACCTCCTCATGATATTGGCATCTGGTCTATAGTTATATTAAGCATATATTGTATTTAAGTCAATAATGGTATTGGCTTCAGCCTTCGATGACACCCACAGCGTTTGTCCTTTGAGCGTGATCCCCCGGCCTCAATCCTCCGGCAGGAGCAGCTCGGTTACGGTTACGGGCTCGTAGCCCGAGGCGCGTAGGTCGCGTATGAGGGAGGGAAGTGCGCCGGCCTTCTGGGAGGCGTTTACGGTATGCATGACCACGATGGACCCGGGGCGTGCCCTGGACATGATATGCGAGCAGAGGACGCCGGCGGATATGCCCGTGTAATCCCGGGGATCGATATCCCAGTACACGCTGACGTACTCCAGGGAATTCAGCTGTGCCAGGGCGGCGGCGTTCCTCGACCCGTAGGGGAAGCGGAAGTAAGGTCGCGCCGCGTACCCGGTGACACTCGCGATGGCCGCTTCCGAGGAGACGACCTCGGAATACCTGGACTCGGCAGAGAGCCCGGTGAAATCGCGGTGGCTGTAGGAGTGGCTGGCGACCTCGTGCCCCTCTTCGGCCATGCGCCTGACCATATCGGGATATGCCTCGACGTATGAACCCAACACGAAGAAAGTGCAGTGCACGTTCTGGGCCTTGAGAGCATCCAGGATGGCGGCGGTCGCCGCGCGATCCCCCTCGGCGTCGAAGGTGAGGGCGATGCGCCGGCACGCGGTGTTGCCGTTGAATATCTCTCCCGTGCCCAGCGAGCGCGCCAGCTCGTCGCGGTTTACGCTGCGCCACTCCGGGTTGGCGTTGCGGTAGCGGAAGTACATGGGGCGCTCGGCCACCAGGGGCACGCCGTTGCGCGAGCGCACGGCGATGGAGAAGTCGCCGCGGGAGTCGTCGGACCTCCCCAGGCCCAGGCCCGGCTCGTGCACGGGGATGGTGAAGCGGGAGTGCGGGCCCAGGTCGAGGTCCTTTTTCTCCTCCACCGTCCCGTCCCCGCGGTAGTAGGAGATGTCGTAGCGGGCGGCCTCGCCGCCCGGGTTCTGCAGGCAGAGCCAGGTGTCGAAGCCCTCGCGGGAGCAGCCCTCGGCGAAGTACCAGTCCGTGCGGGGGGCCTCGGCCCCCATGACGTCGTGGCCCCCGGTTATGGCGTTGCGGTAGCGGAAGTACATGGGGCGCTCGGCCACCAGGGGCACGCCGTTGCGCGAGCGCACGGCGATGGAGAAGTCGCCGCGGGAGTCGTCGGACCTCCCCAGGCCCAGGCCCGGCTCGTGCACGGGGATGGTGAAGCGGGAGTGCGGGCCCAGGTCGAGGTCCTTTTTCTCCTCCACCGTCCCGTCCCCGCGGTAGTAGGAGATGTCGTAGCGGGCGGCCTCGCCGCCCGGGTTCTGCAGGCAGAGCCAGGTGTCGAAGCCCTCGCGGGAGCAGCCCTCGGCGAAGTACCAGTCCGTGCGGGGGGCCTCGGCCCCCATGACGTCGTGGCCCCCGGTTATGGCGTTGCGGTAGCGGAAGTACATGGGGCGCTCGGCCACGATGCCGGCAGTGGACTCGACGGCCAGCGACACGTCGCTTTCGGGCGGGACCACGCCGCGTACGTTCACGGTCACGCGGCTGCGGGGAGGCAGCGCCTCGTCCCGCTCCAGCACCTGCCCGTCACCGAGCATATACCTGCAGGTGGCAATGGCCGTTTCGGGGTTGGGGTTGAAGAGGCATACCCACTCCTCGAACCCCATGCGCGTGCATCCCTCGGCGAAGTACCAGGTCTTCCCCGCTTTCCCGCCGCCCGTGACGTCGTGCCCGCCGCTCCATGTGCCGTATGCCGCCTTGCCCGTGGCGAGAAAGGCGGCGTTGCAGAAGGCCAGCAGGCACAGGAGAAGGAGAGGCCGGAAGGCAAATACTTGCGCGCGGCCGTGCGTTGCGTGCGAATCCTTCATCTGACGACACTCTAGCAGAACGGGCGGAAAAAGCGAAGCCGGAGGCTTCAGGGTCCGACTGGATCTCCTCGATCTCCACCTGCATGGCCTCCTCCGACGCGGGCATGGCCGCCGCTATTGGCTTCCTGAACTCTACGGGGTCCACGCAGGCCTCCGGCGCCAGGACACCCTTCTCGTCTATGGACCCGTCCAGGAGCATGGAGGCGAAGACTGCCGGGAGGTCCCGGTCCGGTCGTCCATACCTGACCTCCACCCGGGAAGAGGCGGGGCCCGATGTCCACCTCGGCATGTCCCGGCTCGAAGAGGCGAACCTGCCCAAAAACGGTCCCTACTGCTGCTCGTAGAGCTTCTCGAAGACCTGTCCCTTGTAGGTGGAGCGCTCCAGCTCGCCCGGTTCCGCCCAGATTATCTCCGGGGTGAACTTGGCCTTGACGTGGAAGGCCTCCTGCATTTCCTTCTCCAGCTCCGGGAGCTTGTCGGCGGGATAGTCCTCGCCGCGCTCGATCTTTATCTTCAGCGGCGGCACCACCCGCGGCGGTTTCTCGGTGAGCACGATGCGGAACTGGCCGGTCACCCTGGGCACGAAGCCGCCCACCACGCCCTCCACCACGGCGGGATAGACGATGACCCCCTTGACCTTGAGCATGTCGTCGGTGCGGCCCACCACCTTGTAGCGGATGCCGGTCCTGCCGCAGGGGCAGGGAGAGGTGAAGACCTGGTGTATGTCTCCCAGGCTGGTGCGCAGCCAGGACATGCCGTCCCCCTCCATGGCGGTGAAGATGGCCTCTCCCTCTGCCCCGTCCTCCAGGGGTATGGGCTCCTTCGTCTCCGGATCCACCAGCTCGTAGAGGGCGAGGTCGTCGGCGGTCCAGTGCATGCCCTGGTACTCGGGGTGGTCGCAGGAGACCCCGAAGCCCGCCCCGGCATCGAAGAGCCTGGCCTCGTAGGCCTCCTCCAGCCGCTTGCGCACCTCCGGTATCCCCGCTCCCGGCTCACCGCCACAGAAAAGGGTATGCAAGCCCAGGTCCTTGGGGTCCCTGCCCTGCTCCTTGCATTTCTCGATGAGGTAGTCCGCCAGGGAGGGGGTGCCGGAATAGACGGTGCCCCGGAAGAGGGTCTGCATGAGCAGGATGCGGTCGGTGCCCGCCTCCGCCCCCACCGGGATGGCCATGGCCCCCAGGCGATGGCAGCCCATCATGGTGGGGATGCCGGCGATGACCATGGAGAGGGCGAAGCAGAAGAGGATGCGGTCCCGCGAGCGCACGCCGGCCCTCCACAAGCCGCGCACCATGGCCTCGCCCCATACATCTACCATATCGTGCCAGGTCATCGGATAGGGGGTGGGGACGCCGGTGGTGCCGGTGGTGGTGGCCATGATGTTGAGGTCGTCCACCCGCACCGGCATGATCTGGTCGAGGACCGCCAGGATGTCGCCCCCGTACTCGAAGACCATGGCCCGTAGGCCCTCCTTGTCGAAGAGGGGGACGGCCTTCGCAAAGTCCTCGAGGTTCGCGATCTTCTCCGGCGCCACTCCCCATTCGTCGAACTTCCTCCGGTAAAAGGGAGCGTTGTCGTACAGCCGCCGCAGAAACACCCTCAGCTTGGCGAGCTGGATCTCCCGCATCTCGGGGGTGTTCAGGATTGGCTCCATCTCCATATTCCAGTAAGGGCGCTCTTCTTCCATGTCCTTCCCCTTTTCCCATCCGACCTCATGACCTTCGGAGTTCTGCATCCATCTGCTATTTACCCCGAAAGGCGCGGTTTCACACTCAGCCCGGGTCCTCCTGCCTCCGACCGCGGCCACCGGCCCCGCCGCGCACGACCTCCATTTGGAGCGGTTACCGCCGGTGTTTTCTGGAATATGGTATATTATGCCATGTTCTCCTGTTCGAGTTTGCTCGCGCCTGCACCCTCCCGCCTCTGGGACCGCGCCGTCCCGCCCCCGTCGAACCTGTCCGCCCGCTTTCGGACTTTCGACTTCAGGTAGGGGCAGGGCGGGATTATAATGGGCTTCGGTGAGGCCTGCGGGGAGGGAGAACCGCCGCGCTTCGGCGCTATGTCACGGCCTCCACCCGGAAAGGAGAGGGGTAACCATGGGAAAGAGAGTCTTGCGCACCAAACTCTGCGACATGCTGGGCATCGAGTATCCCATCCTCAGCGCGGGCATGGGACCCAACCTGCTGGGCGAGGAGACCGGCGCCCCGGTGGACCTGGTGGTGGCCGTCTCCGAGGCGGGGGGCATGGGCGTGTTGGGTGCGAGCGGGTATTCGGTGGACGAGATGCGCGACGCCATCCGCGAGATAAAGTCGCGCACCGACAAGCCCTTCGGGGTGGACCTGCTCCTGCCCAAGAACATCACCGACCTCCCGGACACCGGTGCCCCGGGAGAGGTTCCCCTGGACGAGCTGCTCAAGAACCTCCCCCAGTCCCACCAGGACTTCATCGCCAAGGTGAAGAAGGACCTCAACCTGCCGGATGTGGAGATCATGGTGAAGATGAACTCCACCACCATGATGCCCCACGAAGCCATAAAGGTGTGCCTGGAGGAGCGGGTGCCCCTCTTCGCCGCCGGCCTGGGCAACCCCGGCTTCATGGTCGAGGATGCCCACGCCGTGGGGACCAAGGTGCTGGCCATCACCGGCAACATCAAGAACGCCAGGCGCATGGCCGACGCGGGGATCGACCTCCTGGTGGCTCAGGGCCACGAGGCGGGCGGGCACACCGGCCGCATCGGCACCATGGCCCTGGTGCCCGGCTGCATCGACGCCGCCTATCCGGTCCCTGTGCTCGCCGCGGGGGGCATCGGGGACGGTCGCGGCCTGGCGGCGGCGCTGGCCATGGGCTGTGTGGGCGTCTGGGTAGGCACGCGTTTTCTGGCCACCGAGGAGGGCGGCGCCCCCGCGGTCATCAAGCAGCACATCGTGGAGGCTAGCGACGAGGACACCCGCGTGAGCACCATGTTCACCGGCAAGACGCTGCGTTCCATCAAGAGCCGCTTCATGGACCTCTGGGACGAGTCGGGCCTGCAGCCCCTGCCTTTCCCCCTGCAGATGCTCATCGCCTCGGCCCTGCTGGCCGCCTTCATCAAGGGCAACCGCGACGAGTACATCGGCGGTTTCGCCGGGCAGGTGGCGGGCATCGTCAAGGAGATCAAGCCCGCCGCCCAGGTGCTGGAGGAGATGGTGGAGGAAGCGGCGGACATCCTCACCAGGAAGCTCCCCGAGAGCGTGCAGGTGGAATAGGGTCCGCCAGCCGGGAGATGCGCCGGAGGAACGCAGGCGGGACCGCTCCTACGCCGACTTCGCCGCGCGCGCGGCCACCGTCTCCTCGAGCAGGGCGGCGTTGCGGTCCGCCAAGGTGATCAACGCCCCGCGCCTGCACAGCTCCTCCGCGAGCGCCCGCCCGATTCCCGAGGCGCCGCCGGTGATGATGGCCGTCCTGCCGTTGAAATCGTCCACCCGCGACCACCTCGCGCGTCCCGCTCTCCTCGCAGACGGTCCTGCCGTGGGTTACCGACCTCGAAGGACCGGCGGTTTACCGGCCCCGGTGCCGGCCCCGTTCTGCGGTCCGAGCGGCCTGCGTCCCGGGTCCGGCCCGCGGCCGGAGCGGCCTCTCCGATGCCCGGCAGTCTCGGCACGTACCTCCACCTCCGTCAAGACCGAAGCTCCGGGAAGGCGAAGTTTCCCACCGCCAGGGAGATGAAAACGGATTGCCGGCATCTATACTGCGACGCCCATGTTTGCAGATATGCAACATCACCATAACCAACCGTTAACCGGCGGTGGCGAAACAACCACTGCGAGAAAAAACGAAAAGAGCCCGGACAGGCCGGCTCTCCGGGAGAGGCAAAAGTCGCGCGACCCGGCGCCGAAAAAATAGGGCAAGGCTTCGGGAAAGGACGGAGCCATCTACTGCGGCGTCGGAAGCAGGGTCGTCGCCCTGTACCCCGAAGGCTCGCAAAAGTGGTCATACGAGATCGGGGGAACCGTGGACATGCCCGCCGTAGACCTCGACGACACGGTCTACGCCGGGAGCACGGCCGGGAAGCTGGTGGCCCTCACCGCAACGGGGAGCTCAAATGGGAGACGGCGGTGCCGGGGAATATCTGCACTCCCACCGCCGCGAAGGACGCCCTGTACTGCGGAGCTTCTCCGCTGGTGCTCTATGCCTTCGACAAGGAGGACAACAAGCTCTGGGAGGTCAGGCCGGAGGGAGACCTGCCGTTATATGAAGGTCTTTCCGACTGGGCGAACACCCTGGATTACCCCTCCATAGGAGACGACGGCACCCTGTACGTGGGCTCGTTCCCCTATCCGGGTATAACCTCCGCCGATGGGAAAGGACGGTACCCTCTTCACCGTGCAGGCGGACGGCACCATATACGCCTTCAAGTGAAAGACGCGGGAGGAGGCGCAGCGCGGTCAGGCCTTTGATCCCCAGTCATCTACCATATATTGCCATAGAATCAGGGATCAAGGACCTGACCGCATTCCTGCCGTGGTTGGCCGGGCTTTCGACCATCCGGCGGGGACGGGGACTCCGGCATCAGGAGCCGGCCCTATCTCTTTCTTGCCAGCGAGATCTCCAGGCAGCCTTCCCCCTCCTCCATGCTCTCCACCGTGCAGGCGGAGTCCTCGAAAACCTCCACCAGGCCCCAAATCCGTCCCGCCACTATGGGGGGAGAGTACGGGTTCACCACCCTCAGGCGAAAGCCCTCGGCCCCGCGCGCCAGCAACACAGGCCTTCCCCAGCTGCGCAGGGGGAACTTCGCCAGCTCCGCCTCCATGGAGGTATCGCCCCTGATCCCGGCGTAATATTCCCTCGCGTAGTCTCGCGAGACCTCGGTGATCACCTCGCCGATCTCCTCCCCCAGTTCCTCGCGCAGCACCCGCACCACCGCCACGATCCCGTTGGTGTTATGGAGCACGAAGCGCCTGCCGCTAAGCCTCTCGACGATGAGGGCCCGGTCGGCGTCCCACTCGAACTGACGGGAGACCTCCAAGGGCACCCCGCATTCGGAGCAGCGCCGGTACTCCAGCTCACCCTCATGGGTGAAGGGTATCCCCAGCTCCACCTCCTGCTCGATGCGTTCCTCGATCTCCGGCTCTCCCTCCACGGCGCGGATCTCAATGAGATCCCGCCCCCTTTCTTCCCGCCAGTGCGGCTCCCCTCGCCTCTCCTCCATGGCCTCGAACACCCCCGCCCAGTCCCCCATGGCCATGGGACGGTTATAAGTCCTTCCGGTCTCGATCACCAGCTTCTCGCCAGCGCGGTACTCCGCCGGCGATGCGAAGCCCAGTCCCCAGTAAGCGCAGAACCTCGCGATCAGGCCGTAAACGGTCATGGGGTCGGCATCCCTGCCCGCCGCCCTGAGGTTGTGTGCCAGCGAGGCGGCGTAACGCTTCCCGTCCTTCCGCTTCCCCTCCAGCACCAGGCGCGAGATGTCGAAGCCGATACGGCCGGAGATGGCTGGGAAGAGGTTCCCGAGCTCATCCGTGTCGTAAAGGGTGCCGCGGATATGGGGAGGGTAAGCGGCGGTGATCACCCCGTTGGCATGCCATACGTTGCCTTTCCCGATACCCGCGGGAAGGCCGCATGTGCCGCAGATCCTCTTTTTCTCCACCATCCGAAAACCCCTCACCTTCGCATATCACTTCTCCGCGCCGTGCCTCGATCCCTTTCTCCCGGACCAAGACCCCTCCTCGACGAGGGCGGGCCCCGGGACGCACCCACTCTCCGGGAAGGAGGAGGATGCGGTGTGCCGCAGGTCAGGACAGCGACACGTATCACGCCCACTGTGCGCCTCCGTTTATCACCACCGGTGGAGTAAGGCCCGCCGGCCGCACTTCCGGCTCGTGCCGCCTAGTCGAACTTCACGTGAGCGCGTATCTTCGCGTACGCCTTTTCCAGGAATTGGGGATCATCGACGGCGATGCTTATCGCTCCCTCGGGACAGACCGCCGCGCACCTGCCGCAGGCGCGGCAGCGCTTCCCGATGACCGCACGGCCGTCCCGGACCTCGATGGCCGCGATATAGCAATGCCGAACGCACTTCCCGCACCCCGTGCATGCATCGCCGACCGTTATGGTAAGGCCTTCCAGGACGGGCTGTATGGGGTCGAGCCACTCGGCGGGCGTATAGCGGGTATATCGGGTTATGCAGCAGCACTCGCAGCAGAAACAGGTGGTGAGCATGCGCGAGCGGTCCCTGACGTCGAAGATGAAGTTGTCCACCCTCGCCTTGCCCACCACCGGCACCAGTCCTGCTTCCACCGCCCGGCGGGCGTGCGCCCTGGCCTCCTCGACGCCCACCTCCCGTCCGGGGAAACGCTTTATCAGCAGGGCGTCGTCGCCCATCATCAAGCACCCTATATCCCTGGGGTAGTGCTTGCACTTCCACCCCTCGCGGCAGCCGCAGTAATCGATGATCACGCGGTGCGAGGCCTCCTCGATGAAGCGGTCGAGAAGAGCGAGGGGCAACGGCGCGTCCTCCGGGAGCTCGATATCCGCGTTGATGGGCAGCCAGCGCAGCTCCGACTTGTCCTCGCGCAGCCAGGGATGCACCTTGTTCAGGCCAGGGATCTTCATCGCCGTGCGCAGGCCGAACTCCGCCGCCCGCACCACCCCTTTCCTGAGTCCCCTCCTGAGGCTCTCATCCAGCCCGGACGCTTCCGCCATCGCCATCACTCCTTTTCCGTCCGACCCGACCTCCCCGAACCGCTCACCGTCTCGGAAAACCCGTGCTTCTTTTCTTGCCGCCCGCGGTGCCGGAGGGGCAGCGGTATCAGCGCCCCACCTTCATGAAGGTGGCCATGCTCAGGGCGACGAGCGCGCCCGCGCCGTCGCGCACCTCCGCCTCGCAGACCGCCACGTCCCCGTCCTCGGCCACCACCCGTCCCTTGCCCGTCAGCGTGCCCGCGCCCGCCGGCGCCAGGAAGTTCACCTTCATCTCCACCGTCACCACCCGGCGCGAGCCGCGCCGAAAGAGGGTGGCCAGGGAAACTCCGGAGGCCGCGTCCGCCAGTGCGAAGACGACGCCGGGGTGGACGTGACCGTTTTCATCCATGTGCCCGGTATCCACGCGGAGCCTTATGACGGCGCCGCCTCGCGACAGCTCCGCCACCTCCATCCCCAGCAGGCGGTAGAAGGGGGCATGCCTGGCGCGGTCCTCGATTATCTCTCGGAATCCCTCCTCGAGGTCCTCCCGCCGCCCCCTCTCCCCGCGGCGACCACCGTCCGCTCCCCCGCTTCCGATCACCCTTGCCGTGCACCTCCGAAAGATCTCTTTTCGCCACCCACGGCTGCTCGCCGCCTACCCTCCGGGGCCCCATGGCCGGCGAGACGGGGGGCAGGACCCCATGCAGTCGTATCCCGACCTCCCCGCGGGTCCCGCCTTCAGGGCAGCGACCTTTTCACCTCACATGATCTCTTCGAAAAGGCGCTGCCTCTCCTCCTCCAACAGGTTCTTGAGCTCCCGCCCGCATTTCTCGCTGCACGTCATGAAGATGATGTCCCATCCCTCTTGTCTGGCCTGCGAGCCGTCCGCGGTCACCATGCACTCCAGCTCTCTGCCCCCCGCGGGCAGATGTACCACCGAGGCCTTTCCAACCGCCTCCCGGTACCTTAACTCCTCCTTGAGGCGCACGCCGAGTCCGTACACCTCCGCGCCGGAAGGGATCTTCTTCCTGCACCAGGCGCATCTGTATGCCTGACCGCCCATCGCCTACCGCCTTTCCCTGCCTCCTCGGGCAACGCCTCTCGCCGACATGCGCCGGGGCTCTTGCCGCCATACCGTACCTGCAGGACACCGCAAGCGCGCGTCCCTTCCACGGCACGGCGAGCTCCATGATCATCGACGGGCCGCCGGCACCCTTTCCAACATAGAACAAACATGCATGCCGTTCAAACCCCAGCCCGGTCAACCCAGCCACCGCGCCCGGAGCCCGTTGCCGGGCCGACCTTTACGCAAAAGGGTATATGCCTATAAACTTTGGGGGTGAGCTCTTCGGGCGCGGGGAAGGAGGTATGGTCATGGGAGAGACGGTGAGCCTAAGGGAGATCGACCAGGTGGAGATCCTATCCCTGTCGGACAACTACAACGACCTGGTGTCCATGGATTCAAGCGACATCGTCACCAGGGCGATGCCCGTAAAAGACCTTCAGGTGCGGGGGTCGGTGCTGGCCGAGCACGGCTTCTCGGCCCTGGTGAAGGCGGTGGCCGAAGAGGGATCCCACGAACTGCTCTTCGATTTCGGCCTCTCCCCCGTGGCCGTGCCCTACAATATCGAGCAGTTGGGGGTGGACCTCTCGCGCGTGGAGGCCGCGGTGCTCTCCCACGGGCACATGGACCACTTCGGAGCCCTGATCCCCGTCATCTCCTCCCTTCCCGCCAGGCCGCTGCCCCTCTACGTCCACCCCGCGGCGTTCAAGGAGAACCGCTACCTCAAGGTGGGCGAGGTGAGGATCAAGTTCCCCCCCGCCGACCGCGCCGCCTGGAAGGAAGCGGGCGCTGAGATTGTAGAGAGCACGGAGCCCACCCTCCTGGCCGGGGACACCGTGCTCTTCCTGGGCGAGATAGAGCGCGTGACGGACTTCGAGCGGGGGATGCCCAACGCCTATTGCGAGATCGAGGGCGGCGAGTGCTGGGATCCCATCGAGGAGGACACCGCCGTGGTCATGAACCTGCGGGGCAAGGGGCTGGTGGTGCTCTCCGGGTGCGCCCATTCCGGCATCGTGAACACCGTCGCCTATGCCCGCAAGGTCACCGGGGTGGACCGGGTCCACGTGGTCATGGGGGGTTTTCACCTCACCGGGCCGGCATTCGAGCCCATCATCGGGGAGACCATCGCCGGGCTCCGTTCCTTCGACCCCGATTATGTCGTCCCCACCCACTGCACGGGACGCAAAGCGGTGATGGCCTTTGAGCAGGCCATGCCCGGGAAGTTCATCCTCAACATGGCGGGGACGCGCCTCACCTTCCGGGCTTGAGTATACCCGACCGGGTCGCTCCGCGGTGTCGCCGGTAAAAAAGGCCACTCAGGCCGTGTGCGGAAGAGGGCGTCATGGCCTGGCGAGCATGTCGTGGTCGTCATCGCCGCCTGACCTGCATCCCACCGCGCGCGGCGAAGAGCAAGGTCTCATCGGGGGCAGAGCGGCCGCGCCGTCACCTCCGCCGTCGCCTTCTTCCTGCAGCGTACGCGGAAAGGTACGGGTGAACTCGCGGCTCATTCCAGCACGGCGCCGCGAGCGGCCGAGGTGACCTGCCTCACGTAACGGCGCATGAAGCCGGGGGCAGAACACGCCGGGGCGGCCGGCGCTCCGCAAGGCGCGCGTCGATCCCCTCGGCGGAGAGCCTGACCGCGAGAGAGCGCCCCGGTATGTCGATGTCTTTTTCGTCTCCGTCCCGCAGGGCGGCCGTCGGGCCTCACGCCGCAGCCTCAGGCGATACGTGTCCAATGCACGGCCCGGTGGTCGCCCCCGAGAACCGGCCGTCGGTGATAAGCGCCACGCGCTTTAAGCCGTGCAGCTCCAGGCCCATGGCCTCCGCCAGGCACTGGAAGGTGCTGGCGGTCCCCATCAATTCGCAGGACCCGCAGGTAGCGCAGGTGGCCGCGGCAAGTTCGCCCAGCAAGTCCGGGTAATCTTTATGGAAGATGCTTCCGGTGCTCCGCGGAGAGAACCTCATGGCGAAGGCGCCCGGTCCGCCGGTGAGCATGATGGTGGGCAGGTCCAGGCACGCCGCCGCCATGATCGTGCCCGGGATGATCTTGTCGCAGGAAGCGATGAGCACCAGGCCGTCGAAGAGCATGCTCCGGGCATGCGTCTCCACCATGTCCGCGATGAGCTCCCGCTGGGGGAGCACGAAGCGCATGCCCTCGTTGCCCTCGGTAAAGCCGTCGCAGGGAGCGGGCACGTCGAACTCGAAGGGTATGCCTCCCGCTGCATGCGCCCCTTCCTTGACGCGCTCCGCCAGCGCCCGCAGGTGCATGTGCCCGGGGTTCATCTCGGTGTGGGAGTTGGCCACCGCGATGAGCGGCTTTTACTTGAGCTTGTCGATGTCCGCCCCAAGGCCGTGTATGATGGCCAGGCGGGCGATGCTCATCGGGAAATCGTACTCATCGAATATCGGTCGGCTCCTGGGCTAGCTCATGGAATCCTCCACGACAAAGGGATACCGTTGTTCAACGGGCACCTGCCCGCAGGGACGGTCAGAAGACGCTGTAATCCCTCAAGACCTTGACGCGCTCCAGGATGCGGGGGAGTATCTCTCCCGACTTGCCCACGATCCCCACCTCTACCAGGTCCTGGAAATAGCACCCGGTGGCGTTTATCTCCACCAGGCGCGCTCTCGCCTTCCGGGCGTATTCCGGGATATAGGCGGCCGGATAGACCATGCCCGAGGTGCCCAGTATGAGCAGCACGTCCGCGTTCTGCGCCTCGCTTATCGCCAGGGGCATGTCCTGCACCGGCTCCCCGAAGCCCACCACGTCGGGCCGGCAGACTCCCCCGCACCTGCACTTCGAGGCCACCCGCACGATGCCCTGGATGTTCCCGCTGCGCAGCATCTCCACGAGCTCCCGCCCCATGGCAAAGAGCTCCTCCCGCTCCAGCATGGTGCGGTTGCCGCAGACCAGGCATGCGAGGCGGAAGATGTTCCCGTGCACCTCGATGACCCGCGTGTTGCCGGCCTCGCGGTGCAGGTTGTCGATGTTCTGGGTGATCACCGCGCGCAGGATCCCCATGCGCTCCAGCTCGCCCAGAGCGTAATGGCCCGGGTTGGGGCGGGCCCGCTCCAGCACCTCCACCATCTCGGACACGAAATCCACCGCCGCCTGGGGCACCTTCGCGCCGCTGAAGATGGAGGTGAAGATGTCTCCTCCCCCCAGTTCCACGGGGTCGAAGCGGTCCCACAATCCGCCGGGGTCGCGGAAGGTGGGGATGCCGCTCTCCGCCGAGACCCCCGCTCCCGAGAAGGCCACCAGCCTCTTCGCCCTGGCTATGTAGATCGCCGCTTCCTCGATCTGCCTGTTGAGGTCCAAGATCAGCTCCCCGTGCGTTCTCCGCTCTTTCCTCTAGCGGTTTTCCTGCTGCATCATCGCCTTCAGCTCGCGCTTGAGGATCTTCCCCACGCCGCTGGTGGGCAGGGCATCGAAGAACTCTATTCTCTTAGGCACCTTGTAGGGCGCCACGTTCTCCCTCAGGAAGGCGAGGATCTTCTCCTTTTCCTCCTCGCTCTTCTCGATCCCGGGCTTCAGCACCACCGCCGCCATCACCCGTTCGGAGCCCGGCCGGTCGGGGTCCGGGAAACCGAACGAAGCGGCCATCTCCACGTCGGGGTGCTTCATGAGCTCGTCGTCAAGCTCGCGGGTGAACACCTTGTATCCGGAGACGATGACCATGTCCTTGAGGCGGTCCACCACGTAGAGGTAGCCGTCCTCGTCCATGCGTCCGAGGTCGCCGGTATGCATCCAGCCGTCCCTCAAGGCATGGGCCGTCTCCTCGGGGCGGTTGTAATATCCCTTCATCACCTGGGGGCCGCGCACGCAGATCTCCCCCGTCTCCCCCAGCGGCACCGGCTCCCCCGTCTCGGGATCGACCAGTTTCAGCTCCGTGTCCGGGTAGGGTATGCCCACCGATCCCACCTTCTTCATCCCGTAGCGCGGGTTGCAGACGGTGACGGGAGAGGTCTCGGTCATGCCGTAGAGCTCGATGAACTTGTTGTCGCCGACGACGCGGTTGATGTCCGGAATGCTCTCGGGCGGAAAGGGCGCCGCGCCGCTGATGCAGTATTTGACCCCGCTGAAGTCCAAGGCCCTGAAGTCGGGCCTCTTGAGCAGCTCGAAAAAGATGGTGGGGACGCTGATGATGGAGGACGGCCGGTGCTTCTTTATGGCACCGACGATGAAGTCCAGGTCACGCGGGTTGGGCACGCAGATCTGGCCCAGGCCGCCCTGCAGGAGGCCCGCGGCCATGGCCAGGCCGGCCATGTGGAACATGGGGAAGGCGGATATGCCTACCTCGCCGGTGTAGCCGGGCTCGTCCGCCCAGGTGAGGGTCTGGTGGCAGTTGGACATGAAGTTGCGCTGGGTGAGGACGGCCCCCTTGGAGGGTCCCGTGGTGCCCCCGGTATACATGATGAAGATGGTGTCGTCCATCCCGCGCGGCACCAGGACTGTGTCCTCGGGCATCCCCTCTATGGCGTCGAAGAAGGAGATCACCTCCTTGCCCGGTATCTCCTGCACCTGCACGGGGGGGAATTCTCCGGGCATGAAATCGGTGGTCCCCGCGACGATCACGGTGGAGAAGCCGCACCTGTCCGCCACCGGCGCGATGGCCCCAAAGAGCAGGTCCATGGTGAGCACCACTTTGGCGCCCGAGTCGTTGAGCTGGTGCTCAAGCTCATGGGGGGTGAGCAGGGGGCTGACGCCGGTGGTTACGCACCCCGCCTTCTGAGCCGCGACCACGGCGATATAATGGGCGGGGATGTTGAGGGCGTGCAGGCCGATGACGTCGTCGGGCTGGAGCCCGATATCGATGAAATACGCCGCCAGCCGGTTGGAGAGCCGGTCCACGTCCTTGAAGGTGAGGATGTTGTCCATGTAGATCAGCGCCCGGTTGTCCCCCACCCTCTGAGCCGCCTCCACGAACTTCTGGGCGAAGGTCTTGTCCTCGTACTCCAGGTGGGGCGGCACGTGAGGGTCATAGTGCCTGAGCCACGGTTTCTTCGCATAGACGTCGGTCATGGATCCACCCCTTTCTTTCCCGGGCGAACCGCCCGTGTCTCCCTCCTGCCTTGCCGAAAGAAGGTATGCGGAAACGGGCCTTCCGGCATGTTCCCCGGAGCGGGGTCCGTTTCAACCGTATCCGCTGACATCCGAAGCCTTATACCCGACCGCGCCCCGCCCCCTCCCCTCGGGCCGTTTCGTACCGCTTATTCTAGCATACGGTTCTCGGAAGTCCTCTCGTCCCGCCTCCGGGCGCGCTGCGGCGCCATCCATGACGCCACGCCGGCTCTTCCGCCATAAGCGGCGGTCAGGACCTCCGTCCCCCCGCACCCGCCGAGCGGCCGAGGAGGGAAAACCCGTCCTGGCTCATGCGATTCGCCTCTCCCCGGCCGGTGAGGATATACTATTGATGGCAGACAGGTCGCCGAAAGGGAGGTGGGCTTGTGCTGGAGATAAGACGAGCATCCGCGGAAGACGAAAAGGATATCTTCCGGCTGGCGAGGGAGCTGGCCGACGCGGTGGGGTTCGCGGAACAAGCCCCCCTCATCGACATAGGGATATGGTCCAGGACCCTCGAGAAGATGCTCTCCTCGCCGGACTGGATGTTCCTCCTGGCCTGCGAGGACGGCGAGGCGGTGGGGCTGCTGATATTCTTCATCCGCCCCACGCTGGCCAGCGGCCTCAACCGCGCCACCATCACCGAGATGGTGGTATCCGAGAAAGCGCGCGGCAAGGGGGTGGGGCGAAGGCTGGTGGAGGAAGCGAAGAGGATCGCCCTGGAGAGGGGATGCACCGTCTTCGACGTCTCCACGGAGCTGGACAACGCGGGCGCCGAGGGCTTCTACACCAGGATGGGCTTCACGCGCCGGCGCCATTACTACGAGGCCCAACTCTGAACGATGCCGGCAGCTCATGCGGGGCGGCCAGGATCAGGCGATGAAAGCATGGCCGGGGAAACGCGTCTCTCATCTTGAGCATAGGCCCGGCTTCCCGCAGATTCTCGCCGGGACCCGTGATTTCCGCCCCGATCATTCATCTTCTTGCGCTTCTGCAAGCGCCATCCCACGCGGTCAAGGGAACGGGCCTGGCACCCGATAATTTAGCCTAGGTGAAAGAGACGTCGGACGAGAGACGAAGAGGTGGGGTGATTGGATTGGCAGATACGCGCACGCTCGCGAACGGTAGAACGGGAAGAACGCACATCCTCTACTTGATAACCATTCTGGTGATCGCCGTCTTCGGGCTCTATGCCCTCGTTTCCTGGCTCACCTACCGCGGCTCCCAGAACCGGCTGGTGGAAAAGAGCCGCCAGAAACTCATCCAGACCCAGGTGGACAACATCACCTCCACCACCGAATACCTGAGTTCCCTGTTCATCCCCATGTTCAACGAGAAACTGGGGCAGCTCAAGCCCCAGGAGATCGCCAGCGCCTTCGCCAACAAGGAGATAAGCGAGGCCCAGCGTCAACTGAACGCGGAGCTCAAGAAAGTGGCGGAGCTGGAAATACAGGGCCAGGTGGCGCTGCTGGTCATCCTCATGCCCACCCCCCTGAACCGAATGCCGCTGGTGATACTCTCCAGCGACGAAAACCTGGTCTATGAATGGGAGGTGCCGGACTACCTCGTGCAGGCCATAGAGGACGGGGAGCCGTATATATGGATGGAGGACGGGGTTCCGGAGCTCTCCCTGCAGGGTAAGTACCTCCTGGTGCTCAACCGCTACGATGACCCGGAGACCATGAGCACCACGGTGAGCGTGTCCGTGAAATCCATGAGCGGGGAACTCGCGGATATCGAGAGTTTCTTCGACCAGGAACAGAACCGCTTGAACCTGGTGATGGTGGTGGTGGTGTTGGGCTCCGTGGCGGTTGTTTTCGTCATCACCTTCTTCATCCTCAGCCTCCTCATCCGTAGGCGCATCACCCTACCCATCGAGGAGCTGGCGGCCGCGGCCAAAGAGGTCATGGAGGGCAACCTCGACGTGGACATAAAGGTCCACGAGGGCGGCGAGTTCGAGGTCCTGGAGCGCGCCTTCAAGGAGATGGTGGAGAGCTTCCGGAAATATATCGCGAAATCGGTGGGTGAGGAGTAAGGGCAGCGGCTGAGGCTCCGCGCCGGGCGCCTCGCATTACCCGCGCATCTGCGGTGAGCGCGAGCGCGCTGCTCTCCCGCCGCGGTGTCGCACGGCTGCGGAACGTCGCGAATCCGGCCTTCGACGACTGCCGGCTGAAACCCTGACCGTGCTATCATCGCAGTGGAAGTCGCGGCCGCGCCCTGCGGCGGGAATGGGAAGATCGCCACGGCGGCCCCTGGCAGCGCCGAGGGGCGGGGCGTTCTCCCGTAGACAAGTCGACAGGAGCGAAGAGCGACGGGACGGCGCATCCGCGGGACAAAAGGGGGACGGACATGGAGACGCGGCGCACCGAGAAGGCCTACAGGTGGGACGCGGCCGACTACCGCGACAGCTCCTCCCAACAGAAAGAATGGGGGCGGGAGCTGCTCTCGAAGCTGGACCTGCGCGGCGATGAACACGTTCTGGATATAGGCTGCGGTGACGGCGCCCTCACCGCCGAGATCGCACGGCGCGTGCCCGACGGCCGGGTGGTGGGCATCGACAGCTCCCCGGAGATGATAGACCTGGCGCGCAGGACATATTCCAAAGAAGATTTTCCCAATCTGTCCTGGGAGGTCATGGACGCCTCGGAACTCGGCTTCGACGGACGATTCGACCTCGCCTTCTCCAACGCCGCCCTGCACTGGGTATCCGATCAGCTCGGGTTACTGCAGGGGGTGAGGAGGTCCCTCAAGCCCGGCGGGAGGACACTCTTCCAGATGGGAGGAAAGGGTAACGCCTCCAATGTGGTGCGCGCCCTGGGGGAGCTCATCGCTCGCAGCGACTGGGGCCGCTACTTCGAGGACCTGCGTCTCCCCTACCGTTTCTGCTCCCCGGAGGAATACGAGGCCTGGCTGCGGGAGGCCAACCTGGTCCCACTGCGCGTGGAGCTCATCCCCAAGGACATGGTGCACGAGGGGAAGCGGGGCCTGGAGGCCTGGATCCGCACCACCTGGCTCCCCTTCACCCAATGCCTGCCCGAAGCGAGGCGGGAGGATTTCATCGCCCAGCTCGCCTCGACCTATCTCGAGCTCTACCCCCCCGACGCGGAAGGCCTCGTGCACGTCAACGCCATGCGCCTGGAGGTGGAGGCGCAGAGGGCCTGAAGGGGGAGCTGCGCCGGCATATGCGCATGCGGTGACGGATTCGGACTTACGGCAGCAGAAAAGGAGTTCCTTTCGCCCCGCGGCCGCCGGAAAGCCGCGCCCCTCCCTTCAGCCCTCAGGGCCTCCGGGATCACCGCCGGGCTGTCCGCTCCCCGGAGGCCACTCCGCGGCGACCCTCTGGATAGAGGGTTCCACGGAGAACCTCGGCTCTCCCCCCTCGACCCAGGCCTTCAGTTCGTAGGAGGAACCCTCGTCCTCGAGCCGGTAAGCGGCGGTGCCGTCTGGCCGCGGGTAGACCTTCAATGCCAGGCCCGCGGAGAGGTCATTTTCCCCACGTACTGCATCACCGGCCCCAGGGGCAGCAAAGTCCCCTCCCGCGCGAACAGGGGCACGCGCTCGAGGGGGCAGGGGTTCCGTATCCATCTAGGTCCCCGCAGGCGCTCGCCCGTACAGAAGTCGTACCATCCTCCCTCGGGGATATAGATCCTGCGCTCGTCCTCCTCGGTTAGGTCGGAGGCGGCCACCAGGTTGCGCCCGAACAGGTACTGGTCTTCGATGGCGTACACGTTGGGATCGTCCGGGAACTCCAGCACCAGGTGCTGGATCATGGGCCTTCCGCGGGCATAATTAGTCCACAACACTCCTTGCCGCAAGGGTTTCCAGCACCAGGCGCTGGAACATGGGCCTTCCGCGGGCAGCGAGGTGGCGGGCCTCGGAATAGATATAGGGGATGAGCCGGTAGCGCAGCTCCGGCAGACGCCGCACCACGTCCTGCGTCTCCGGCCGGTAGTTCCGGGGCTCCCGAAAGCGCGGCCCTCCTCCGTGGTAACGGATGTGCGATTTGAGGATACAGTGCTTGGTGAAACGGATATACAGCTTGTCGGTGGGGGCGCCGGTGAAGCCGCCGCGGTCCTGGGCCCAGAAGGTGAATCCGTACAGGCCGAGGCTCAGCCCTCCCCGCAGAGAGCATAGGGGTATGGATTGATGACGGAGGCCTCCAGCTCGAGGAGGGCGCGCAGCTTCCCCTGGTACCACCTCACCGCCTCCGGCATGGAGAGGTCGATGACATGCGCGGGATATTAGACAAGAATGTTTCTCTGATATATGAGGTTGCCCTCCGCGCCCCTCTGCGCCATCAGCAAACGGGTCGCCGTTCCCGCACATCGTCCTCTACCTGACCCGTAGCCCATACGACGCCGGCCTTCCCGTGCCGGGGATCTTCCTCTCGCCACCGGCAGGGCCGGAAACTCATCTGGGGCCGTGTTTTGCGCGGAATATACCTCTCTCCAGGTTGCCGAAGCCGTCGAAGCTCACCACCAGGGAGAGGAGAAGGGAAAAGGCGGCCGTCAGTGCCACGCATACGAAGATGGCGATGACGATGGCGATCTGGTAACGCACCGCCAGCAGAGGCGGCTCCCCGCTCAGTATCTGGCCCGTCATCATCCCGGGAAGAAATACCAGCCCCATGGTAGCCATGTTGGCCAGCGCGGGCTTGAGGGCCATGACTATCCCCCTGCTCAGATGCTCGGAGAGCGCCTCGTAACGCGTCGCCCCCAGGGCCAGGCGGTACTGGTATCGTCTCTCGTCACGGCTCACGCCCCGGAAGAACTCCCCCATTCCGATGATGACGCCGCCCAGGGAATTGCCGAGCAACATACCGGCGATGGCCACCGCGTACCTCGCCTCGAGGAGATCGTCCAGGCCGATCACCAGCCCGTTGAAGTACATAAGAACCAGCGCGGCGGAGAAGAGGAAGGCCAGGAACACGATCCACAGGTAACCGCGGTATCTCAATCCCGTGCTTCCCACCACAGAGAGCGCGGCGAACACCACCATCACCAGAAGCCATGCCGCGCTCAGGTAAGGATTGTCCCATTCGAACACGTAGATCAGGAAGAATCCCACCAGCAACAGCTGCACCGACATCCTGGCGACCGACCAGAGAAGGGTCATGCTCAGCCTGACCCGCAGGAGCATAAAGAGCGCAAGGGGCGCCAGCAGCATGAGAAAGGCCAGCCCCAGGGACAACCACGAAATGCTCCGCGCGCCCACGTTCAACCTCTCAGCTCCATCACCCTTATGCCCGCGGCGCGCAACCAGGTCTCGTCGTGGGATACCGCCAGGACCGTCGACGTTTTCAGGTTCGTGAACAGATCGACGATCCTCGATCTCATCCTGGGATCGACTGCGGAGGTGACCTCGTCCAGGAGAAAGACCTCCCTACCCAGAGACAGGGCCACGGCCAGGGCCAGCCTCTGCTTCTCGCCGCCGGACAAGTCGGCCATCACGGTGTCTATGATCTCCTGCCCCAGTTCCATCCACTCCATGTATCCGCGCAGCCTCTCCCAGCTCCCTACGATGCCCCGGTTCGCCTTGATGCCGAAGGTCCAGTCCAGGAAATCACGGACCCTCCCGTCCGCCATATCCAGATCCTGGCTCACGTACGCCACTCGCCTCCGTACCTCCCATACGTTCCTGCGGTCGACCTCTCTCCCCTCGAACGAAACCCTCCCGCTATCCGGCCGCGTGAAACCCAGGAGCATCTTGAGGATGGTGGATTTGCCCGTGCCGGACCTGCCGAAGATGAGCACTTTCTCGCCTTCCCGTACCTCGAGGTTGAAGCCCTTGAACACCTTGCGGTCTCCGGCGGAGAACCCGACATCATGGTATGCTATCAAGGCCATCCCTGCCTGCAACCTCCCGTGTCCGCATGCCTCGGCAGGCCTCTGGAAGAAACGCCTTTCCGCATCGAACAGCGCATCGCCCTGCGATATCGTATCCCGATAATAATACGGCGGCTATCATCTCTGTCACCACGAGTTTTTGGGACGGACAAGGCGGTGTGGCTGCAGCGGCGAGGCGGCGCGGTTTCAAGAGTCCCGGAGCATGCTCGATCCACCAGCACCATCCCCCAGGACGGGGGACACTCTTCGCCCCGGGATAGTGTGCGCACCACGCCCTCCTTCCTCATGGCCTCGAAGACGTTTATGCCTTGGCCGGACAAGGAAGGCCGTGCGTCGGCGGGATCGTGGCACGGAGCTTCGGAGGCATAAAGCCCTCCCGCATCAACCTCCCGCAGAGCTCGGACGGAGGCGCGCCCATCCTCCCTTGTCCGCCAACCGTAAGACCGAGCCGCCGAAGCCCGGCCATACTCGCTATTCCTCCGCCAGGAAGGGGTAACGGTAGTCCGTGGGCGGGAGGAAGTTCTCCTTGATCACGCGCGTCGATACCCAGCGCTCCAGGTTGAGCCAGCTCCCCGCCTTGTCGTTGGTGCCCGAGGCGCGCGAGCCGCCGAAGGGCTGCTGGGCCACCACCGCCCCCGTGGGCTTGTCGTTGATGTAGAAGTTGCCCGCGGCATGGCGCAGCTTCTTGGTCGCCTGCACTATGGCGAAGCGGTCCTGGGCGAAGATGGCGCCGGTGAGGGCGTAAGGGCTGGTGGTGTTGCAGAGCTCCAGCGTCTCCTCGTACTGCTTCTCGGGATAGACGTAGACGGTGACCACGGGGCCGAAGATCTCCTCCACCATGAGCTTGGAGCGCGGATCCTTGGTCTGTACCACCGTGGGCTGGATGAAATACCCCTCCGAGTCGTCGTAGGTGCCGCCGCAGAGGATCTCCAGGTTGGGGTCCTGGCGAGCGAACTCGATGTAGCCCGCGATCTTGTCGAAGGCGTCCTTTGCGATCACCGCGTTCATGAAGTTGGAGAAGTCGCACACGTCCCCCACCTTGATGGTGGCGATCTCGTCCAGCAGGCGCTCCTTCACCCGGGGCCAGATGCTGTCGGGGATGTACACGCGGCTGGGTGCGGAGCACTTCTGGCCTTGGTACTCGAAGCCCCCGCGCACGACGGCCGCCACCAGCGCCTCGATGTCCGCGGAGGCGTGGGCGAAGATGAAGTCCTTGCCTCCCGTCTCCCCCACGATGCGCGGGTAGGAGAAGTATTTGCGGATGTCGGAACCTATGGTCAGCCAGATGGTGGAGAAGACGTAGGTGGAGCCGGTGAAGTGCACGCCCCCCAGGTCCAGGTGGTTGAGCACGGGTGGGGCTACCGAGGGGCCGGGTCCGGGGATCATGTTGATGACGCCGTCGGGCATCCCCGCTTCCTCGAGTATCTTCATGATGTAGTAGGCGGGAAGCACGGCGTCCGAGGACGGCTTCCAGACCACGGCGTTGCCCATGAGGGCGGGGGCCGTGGGCAGGTTGCCGCCGATGGAGGTGAAGTTGAAGGGGGTGATGGCGAAGACGAACCCCTCCAGGGGGCGGTGCTCCATGTAGTTGAGCACGCCGTGGGTGGAGATGGGCTGGTCGTCGTAGATCTGGGTCATGAAGTAGGGGTTGAAGCGCCAGAAATCGATGAGCTCGCAGGCGGAGTCGATCTCCGCCTGGTGGCAGGACTTGCTCATGCACAGCATGGTGGCGGCGTTGAGCACCTGGCGGTACTTGCCGGCTAGCAGCTCCGCCGCCTTGAGCAGCACGGTGGCGCGCGAGGACCAGTCGATCTCGCTCCAGGCCAGCTTGGCCTCGTTGGCGGCGTCGATGGCCATCTCCGCCTCCTTGACGCCGGCGCGGTGGTAGGTGCCGAGCATCTGCGAGAGGTTGTGGGGGCAGCGCATCTCCACCAGGTCTCCGGTGGTCACCTCCCGCCCCCCGATGATGCAGGGGACCTCCACCGGGTTGGCGAGCATCTCTTTCAGGGCGGCCTTCAGCTCGGCCCTCTCCCGGCTTCCCGGGGCATAACCCAGGACGGGCTCGTTCTCAGGCTTGCGGATGTGGAATATGCCGTTGAACATGGGTTTTCCTCCTTCTGTCCACGCAGGGCTGGATATGAAGACACGCCGATATGATACATCAACGGTAGTCGCGGCGAAACCGTGCCCGCCGCTCAGGCCGAGCGACCGGTCCCTGCGGGCAAGGGCGAAACGGCCGGTGCTTGATGTCCCATGTCCGGGGCTGACCCTATAGGATTACCGCGCCCACGAGGATCATCACCGCGGTGAAGAGCAGCCTGATGGTGCGGGATTCCATGCGTTCGCTCATGAAGCGCGACCCGACCTGCGAGCCGGCCAGGCTCGCAAGGCCGACCGTCAGGAGCACGGGCCACCCCACGGTCATGTCGAAGGCGTGCACGGCGAAGGCGACCAGGCAGCCCGCCGCCACGATGACCGGCGCCGTCCCCGCCGCCTCCCGCGCGTCTATTCCCATGAGCACCAGCACGGCCATGGTGAAAGGCCCGCCGTCGCGGGCGATGAAGCCGATTATGAAACCTATCCCCAGACCCAGCAGGAGGGCGACGGTCAACTCCCTCCGCCGGGAGAGTTCTCCCCCCACCGCGTTCCGTCCGCGCAACACCATCAGCCCCACGGCGATGTTCACCACCGCGAAGGCGATCATCAGCGCAGTGGACGAGGCGGGCCGCGCGAGCGCCGCGCCCAGAGGACTCGCGGCGAGCACAGCAAGGGCGAAGGGCCATGCGGTGGAGATGCGCACCAGCCCCCGGCGCCAGTACAGACCGCCGGCTGAGAAACAGGTCACGGCCGCGGCCAGGAGGCCGACGGGGATGGCGCCGTTCTTGAAATCCAGCCCCAGCCAGAAGAGAATGGGTACCAGTATCTGGGAACCGCCCGCGCCCATCATGGAGAAGACGAAGGACACCGCCAGCGCCGCCAACGCGATGGTGAAGACCTGCAACGCCGCACCCCCTTGGATGTCCGCCGCCCGCGGACGGCCTATGCCTCACCACGTTCCTTTTCTATCTGCCGCACTCCGCCCAGGAATATGTTCCTGGCGATGAGGCTCTTCTCCTTTTCGGCCAGGGCCTGCAGCAGGCGGGCCTTGAGCTCCAGGGCCTCCCGGCGCGGCTCGGCGCCGGCATCGAGCACGAAATCCACGAGGTGGAGCGCGAGCTGGACCCGGTTTTCCTCCGCGAGCGTCCTCGCCCTTTTCAGCACCCTGCTCGACCCTTCCGCAAGGTCCAGCACCTGCTCCGCCACCTCCCGAGACGGGGCGGGGAAGAGATGCGAGGGGTTGCCGTCGTACCAGCCGTGGTACTGGCGCAGCAGCGCCTGCACCACGAAATAGGGGTGGCCGTAGATGGGAGCCAGGTAAGGGCTCCCGGCGAACTCCTCGGGCCACCGGAAGGAGCGGAGTATCTCCTCCTGCCACATGCCCCGGTTGAGCATGTCCACCACCTGTCGGTCGAGGTGCCTCAGGGCACGCGCCACCGTCCCCAGGGCCTCCGCTATCTCGCCCTCGCCCGCCAAGGCGGTCCCGTGCCCCGGCAGCATCAGCCGCGGTGAGAGGGCGGCCATCTCCTCCAAGGCCCGGGCCCACTCCAGGGCGTAGCGCTGCACCTTGAAGGGGTTTCCGACGTTGGGGCATGACCAAACCCAGAAATCGGAGGTGAACAGGGCCCTGCGTTCCGGTATCCACATCCACAGGTGGTCGTCGGTCTCCCCGCGCCCGTGGCGCAGCTCGAAGGTCAGGTCTCCCAGGCGGAGGGTCAGGCGGTCGCGGAACACATCGTCCGGGTAGATATAATCCCACGGGAAGGCGGGGATCCCCTCGGGGATGGCGAACTGGATGCGGTTGATGTGCTCGTGGTAGGGAAGCATCCTGCGGTAGCGGTCGAAGCGCGCCGGCAGGTTCTCGTGGGCGACGATCACCGGCCTGGGGTGGCCCCGTTCTTCGGCGTCCTCCAGCAGGGCGCGGGTGCCGAAGGCGTGGTCGGCATGGCCGTGCCCGTAGATGATATAGCGCACCGGGGCCTCCGTGACGGAGCGCAACTCCCCCACGATGCGCTGGCCGTCTATGGGCAGGCCGGCGTCGAAGACCACCACACCTTCGCCGCTCTCCACCAGGCACACGTTGGCGAAGAGCTGGAGCATGCGCAGCCCCTCGCCGAAGTCCCTCATCTCCCCCTGCGCGGAAAAGAGCCCCTGGCTTCCCAGGGAAGTGTCGCCATCCATGCCCTCACCTCCGAGGTCGAAACGCGCGGCAGGCCCCTCGCCGTGCACGGGCCCACGCAGACATCACGCCGAAACAAGCCATCCGGATGTGTTGATTATAAGGAAATCCTGTACCGGGAAACAGCGTATCCGGGCTTCGCGTGCGCGGACAGGGGCGCCGCGGCTTTCATGTGGTATCCTGCCCGCCCGTACCGGTTCGGTGGCCCCGCAAGACGGCCGCACGGGCCGGTAGAGATGCGGTGGTCCGCGGCCGATAAGGACTTCCCGTTCCCGAAAACGGCGGACATGGCGCGGCACCAGCGCGGCATGCCCGCCCGATCGGTCGATCCGCGGAGACAGGGTCGGGGCGGAGCAGGCCGGCGGTGAAGTCGGGGGACATTTCCCCGGGACCCACGATACTCGCCGTGGACTGCGGGAATAATCAAGGCGGTGCCTTCGATGCGCGGAGGCCCGGAAGAAAGAGGGGGGTCGAGTAAAGCGGAGGCCCGTCGTCCAAGGAGGTGGTTACCGTGAACGCGCTCAAGGGAAAACCGCGCATGGCGGCACAGTCCATGCTCGTCTTAGCGGCCGCCGCTACCCTGACGGTGCCGCCCCTCGCGGTGGCTCTGTCGGGGACGGGCAGGGTGTCCTTCACCTGGACCACGCTGCGCCTGCTGGGGCTCTACGCCATCACGGTCCTCTTCCTGAACGTCATCACCGGCTCCCTGCGCCCACTCCTGGCGAAGGTCTTTAAGCCCGGGCTGCTCTTCCGGCTGCACAACAACACCGGCCTGGCCGGCTTTGCCATGGCCGTTGCCCACATGGTGCTGGTCATAACCTACGGCCTATGGCCCGGCTTCCAGAAACTGGGGCCGGTGACGCTTTACGCCTTCACCGTCACCACCGTCGCCATACTGCTCAGGAGATACATGAAAAAGTGGTGGCGGACCGTCCACCGCCTCAATTACGCCGTGTTCACGGTGGCGCTGGTGCATGCCTTCCAGGTAGGCACCGACCTCAAGGCCACCGCATTCCTGGACGTGGTACTCTACATATATGCCGGGCTGGCGGCGGTCGGCTTCCTTTACCGCGCCCAGCTCGAAATACGCAAGCGCATCCGGAGAAAGGCGCCGCATGAGGGTCCTGCTCATCAGCGAGAACCGGTGCCGTGAGAACCTGGTGCCCTTCCCGCTGGGGGTGGCCTGCATCGCCTCCGCGTCACGGCAGGCGGGACACGAGGTCTCCTGCCTGGACCTGATGTTCTCCCGGGACCCCGTGGAGGATACCATCGAGCGCGTGCGCTCCTTCCAGCCCGACTGCATCGGGCTGTCGGTGCGCAACATCGACAACCAGGACGCCCACCGGAGTGAATTCTACCTCCCGGGGGTCAAGGAGATAGCCGACGCCGCTGCCTCGGTGAGCGCGGCCCCCATCATCCTGGGCGGCGCGGGGTTCACCATCTTCCCCCTGGAGTGCCTGGAATACCTGGGCTTGGAGATGGGCATCGTGGGCGAGGGAGAGAGGTCCTTCACGGAGCTCCTCCGCCGCCTGGAGGCCGGCCTCCCCATAGAGGACCTGCCCGGATTGGCCCTGCGCAGGGACGGGGTGGCGCGCGTCAACCCGCCGGGTCCCCACGCCTGGCCCGGGCTCTTCCCGCCCCCGGAACGCGAGCTCCTCGAGGTGCGGCGTTACCGCTTCCAACCGGGAAGCGACCCGCCTTTCGTGGTCAACCTGCAATCCCGCCGCGGGTGCCATATGCGCTGTATCTACTGCACCTCCCCCACCGTCGAAGGGCGCGCGGTACGCGTGCGCGATGCCGGCAGCGTCGCCGACGAGCTCCTCTCCCTTCAGGACGAACACGGCCTGGGGTTCGCGGCCTTCGTGGATTCGCTCTTCAACCATCCACGCGACTACACGCGCGAGCTCTGCGCCGAGATCGCTTCCCGAAGGCCCGCCATCAGGTGGTACGCCAACCTCAACCCCCTCTACTGCGACCTCGATACCATGCGGCTGATGCGCGAGGCGGGATGCGTGGGCTTGAGCATCGGCAACGAGAGCGGCTCCGAGGATATCCTGGCCTCCCTGCGCAAAGGGTTCACGAAAAAGGAGGTGGTGTCCGCGGTTAGTGAGGCCAAGCGGCTCGGCTTCCGCGTCAACTGCTTCCTTCTGCTGGGCGGACCGGGCGAGAACGAGCGCACGATCAGGGAGAGCGTCGAGCTCATGCACGAGCTGGAGCCGGACATGCTCTCCGTGACCGTGGGGATACGCATATATCCCGGGTGCGAGCTGCACGACATCGCCCTGCGCGAGGGAGTCGTCGAGCCCCGGCAGAACCTGCTCTTCCCCGCCTTCTACCTCTCCCCCGACGTGGAGCCCTGGCTCTACGACTACATGAAGGAGGAGTGCGCCGCCCACGAGGGCTGGAGCCTCTGACCCCTCGAGACCGTTCGGTGAGCGTGTGTTATAATCGGCCTGTCGCAGCACAGAGACGAAGCAGCAGACGAAGCAAGAGACATGGAAGCCCTGAAGATAGCCGTCGTCGTCACCTACGTGGCCATCCTCCTCTACATCGCCGTGCACGGCGCGCGCCGCACCAGATCCACCTCGGACTTCTTTCTCGGCGGCAGGAGTATAGGGCCCTGGATATCCGCCTTCGCCTACGGGACCACCTATTTCTCCGCCGTCCTCTTCGTCGGATACGCCGGCAAGTTGGGATGGTCATATGGGTTCGGCACCCTCTGGATCGTGGCGGGGAACGTGCTGGTGGGCACCCTGCTGGCCTGGGTTCTGCTCGCGCGCCGCACCCGGCGCATGAGCGTGCGCATGAACGCCCTCACCATGCCGGAATTCCTGCAGGCGCGCTACGAGAGCGCCGCTCTCAAGCGCTTTTCGGCCGCGGTGATCTTCCTCTTTCTCCTTCCGTACGCCGCCTCCGTTTACATGGGGCTGTCCTACCTTTTCGAGAACGTCCTGGGCATCGACTACAACCAGGCCCTGATCGCCATGGCCGCGCTGACTGGGATCTACCTGGTCACGGGGGGCTACTTCGCGGTGACCCTCACCGACTTCGTGCAGGGCTCCATAATGCTGGCGGGCTCGGCTCTGCTGGTCGCTTTCGTGCTCTCAAAGGCGGGGCAGGTCAGCGGCGCTGGAATGGCGGGGGCCTTCGACGCGGTGCGTGGAACGCAGGTGCCGCAGCCTCCCAACGGCCCTCCCGCCTGGCTGGGCCTGCTCAGCCTGGTGGTATTGACCTCCCTCGGTCCCCTGGGCCTCCCGCAGATGATACAGAAATTTTACTCCGTCAAGGGGGAGCCGGTGATAAGGAAGGCGGCGGTGGTCTCCACCGCGTTCGCCCTCATCTGCACCTTCGGCGCCTATTTCTCTGGCGCCTTCACGCGCGTCTTCTTCTCCGCCGAGAAGGTCAGGGAGATCGGGGCCGACAACCTCATGCCCGTGCTCATCAACGATTTCCTGCCCGCCGCGCTTACCATCATGATCCTGCTCCTCATCCTCTCCGCCTCCATGTCCACACTGTCCTCCCTGGTGCTGGTGTCCAGCTCAGCCGTGGCCATCGACCTTGCGGGAGGGGAACAGAGGCTGGGTGAAAAGCGGAGCACTATGCTCATGAGAGCGCTCTGCGCGCTTTTCGTGGCGGTCTCTTTGCTCATCGCCCTCAAGCCCTGGACCTTCATCGTCAACATGATGGCCATATCCTGGGGGACGGTGACCGGCGCCTTCATCGCCCCCTATATCTACGGACTGTTCTGGAGAAAGGCCACTCGCGCGGGCGCATGGGCGGCCATGCTCGCGGGCATGGCCTGTTCCCTGGGCCTCTCCATGGGGCTTTCGGCGTGGTGGGCCGGCAGCGTGGGTCAGCCCTTCTCCCTGAGCACACCTTGGGTCCCCTTCGCGGGAGCCGTATCCATGCTCGTGCCCCTGGCGGTGCTTCCCGCGGTATCCTCCTTCACCCGCAGGCCGTCCCGCGAAGCCCTGGAGCTCGCCTTCGGCGAGGACAGAGGAGCTCGGCGGCCGTGAGGGGGAAGGACGGAGCCGCGGCGGCATGGAAAACAATGACATGGTAAACACGAGGAAGTCCTTGCACGCGGCCCTGGAGGCCGTGAAGCGGGCAGCGGCCGGGGCGTGGGGAGAGTTCAGGCGATACAACGGCCCCCAGGCAGCGGCGGCCTTCGCCTTCTTCTGTTTCCTCTCCCTCCTAGCGCTGCTCTTCTTCTCGGGAGCGGTGCTCGGTTTCGTGCTCAAGGACCGACCGGAGCTCCTGGAGCGCATCCTCTCCTATATCTCCGAAAACACCCCCGGCCTGACGGACACCGTCTCCGACGCCCTCCGGGCCTCCATAGACATGAGGGGGATCCTGAGCGCGGGCGGCGCCCTCGGCCTGCTCTTCACGGGCACCAGGGTGGCCGACTCGCTGCAGGTATGGCTATGCGGCATGTGGGGGGTGGAGGTCCCGCGTTTTATCCGGCGCAAGGCGAAAAGTCTCGCTATCCTCGCCTTTGTAGCGGTTACGGGCCTGCTGGGCTTCGGGCTCCATGCCGCCTTCCTCCTCGCCGGCAGGTGGCAGGGCTGGCTCAACCTCTTCGCGGGCCTCTTCTCCTTTGTCCTCTCCACGCTCATCATCTTCGCCGCCTTGCTCTTCATCTACTCCTATGGGGTGGAGTTGAAGCTGGGCTGGGGCAGGGCGTGGAAGGGGGCGCTCTTCACCGCCCTGCTGGTGAACCCCGTGCAGCTGCTGCTCACCTGGTACTACTCCAACCTGGGAGACTTCACGGCCGTCTACGGCTCCTTCGCAGGGGTGGTGCTGACCATCATCATCATCTACTACGCCGGATATATAATCTTCCTGGGAGCCGCGCTCAACCGTTTCCTGGCAAAGGGACATGAGCAGCATGAGAGGAGAGGAGGATGATGGAAGGTCTTGTCTCTTACATGCACGGGCTGGTGGACCGCGTGATGAGGGAGATAGGGCCGCGGGAATCCTGCAGCGAGGCCGAGAGGCGGCTGGGGCGCCTGTTCGCGGAGGAGATAGGGCCGGCCTGCGAGCGCGTGGAGGTGGAGGAGTTCACCTGCGCACCCAAGGCCTTCCTGGGATTCTTCCCCTACCTGGTGCTGCTCTACCTGGCGGGGGTAGCGCTGTACTATGTCCTGCCCCCATTATCGCTTATCCTCTCCGCTATCGGCCTGGGGGTGCTCTTCTTCGAGGTCATCCGCTACCGCGAGCTCATAGACCCTTTCTTCCCCAAGCGCAAGGGTCAGAACGTGGCCGGTTTCGTGAAACCGCGCGGCGAGGCCAGGAAGAGGGTCATCGTCTCCGCCCACCTCGACTCCGCCTACGAGTTCAAGGTCTGGTACTGGCTCAAGGGGCTGGCGGTGCCCGCCATGGCCCTGGCCTTCCTGGCCCCCCTGCTCCTGCTGGGAGCCAGCCTGGCGCGCACCATCGCCGACTCCCGCGGCGTGCCTGACAACGCGGTCTTTTCGGCATTGGGCATCGCATGCATCGCCCTCTCCCCTCTGGTCGCGGTCTTCGCCTTCTTCCATACCGGGGACGTGGTCCCGGGGGCCATGGACGACATGGCGGGCATCGCCGTGCTGGCCGGCCTGGCAAGGCACTTCGCTTCGGCGGGGGGGAGTGATGCCTTCTACCCCGAGCACACCGAGGTCATCCTGCTCGCGCTGTCCTCGGAGGAGGCGGGCCTCAGGGGTGCCAAGCGCTACGCCGCCCGCCACAAGAAGGAGTTCGCGCGCACCCCCACCTACGCGGTCTTCCTCGACGGCATCTACGACGAGAAACACCTCACCGTCTTCAGGAAAGAGCTGTGGTGCGGGGCGAAGATGGATCCCTACCTGGTGGGCCTGGCCGAGGAGGCCGCCGCGTCCTGCGGATGCCCCATCAAGAACACGGTGATGGCGGTGGGGGCGACCGACGGCAGCGCCTTCGCGCGCGAGGGCATCGCCTCGGTTTCCATATGCTGCCAGGACTCCAGCCGACTGGTCCCCAACTACCACACCCGCCACGACACCATAGAATATGTGCGGCCCGAGTCCCTGGAGGTCAGCCTGCGCCTGGTGCTGGAAATGCTGCGCCGCATAGACTCCTGAGCAGCGCGGCGGGCCCTCCCACCTCCCGCACCCATCCCGGCAGGGTGGCGGCCATGTCGCGCAGGGCCATGGCCCAGAACCCCGCCGAGTAGAACACCCGGCCCTCCTCGCGCCCCGAGAAGACGGCGGCGTAGTGATCGACCACGTTCGCCTCTCCCCGCGGCTTGCGCATGGTGGCCATGTTGAAGAAGAAGCTCGGCTGCAGGCGGTTGTTCTGCAGGCAGTAGGTCTTGCCCACGAAATATAGGGGGAAGAAGGGCGCGGCGACGAGCCGGCGCGCATAGCCCCGGAAGGAGAAGTCGCCGCCGTCCAGCGCCGCCGCTATCTCCTGCGCCGCCGCCCGCGCGGAGTCCGCGCATATCGCCAGCCCCTCGCCGGTGAAAGGGTCCACCCCCACCTGCTCGCCCACGAAGAGCACGCGTTCCAGGGCCACGCGCTGGAAAGGAGTGTATTCCCGCTCGGGATAAGGCCTGAAACGCAGGCCCTCCGGGACCATGGCGGCGATCTCAGGGTGATGCCGCAGGACGGCGTAAAAGGCTTCCCTCAGGCGCGTATATCCTCCCCTGCCGAAGGTCCCTCCCGAGATGCCCGCGTTGACCACCGGCTCCCCGCGCTCGTCCAGGGAGGGAAAGAACCATACGTAACCGGGCATGCCGTATTTGGGCACGCTGAAATCCATCATCAAGCAATCTCGCAGTGCCGGGGAGTCCGGGTCGCGCGGGAAATCCGCCTGGAGGAGCAGGCTCTTGCGTCCCCGGTGGGGAAGACCGAACCAGTGCCTGCTGCTCCCGTTGACGCCGTCCGCCCCCACCAGCACCTCCGCGCGGTGGGTAGAGCCCGCCCCGTCCAGGACCACCACCCCGCGGCGCTCGCGATAGGCGCCCTTCGCGTGCACGCGGGTGCGCACCTCCGCCCCCCTCCGGCGGGCCGCATCCAGGAGCAGGTCGTCGAAGGCGCTTCTCCTGGTCACGAAGCACCTGCCGTTCCCGAAGGCGGGATGGCACACCTCCTTCTCGAAATAGACGGAAAACCTTTCCACCGGCACCCTGGGCAGCGCCTCAAGCGACACGCCGAGCTCCTCCAGGGCGTCGGTGACCCTCCCGCTCACGCCGCCGCCGCAGACCTTTTCCCTGGGAAACTCCCGGGCCTCCAGCAGGAGGATCTCCCCCGCCAGCTCCGGGCGTAGGCGCAGCAGCCAGAGGGCGGTCATTGATCCCGACGGCCCGCCGCCCACGATGATGACCCTGTAGCGCTTGGTGTCCATGTTTCACGCCGCCTTCTACTCAAGCCCGGCGGGGTTCCCGACTCCGGCGAGCGGCTCATCCGTGTATTTCCCCGCCCGTGCCGCCCCGGGTTACCGCCGCGCCTCATGCGCGGCGGCCCTATGCCGGCGGCCCGCGGCCCGGCTGCCCCCGGCCTCTTCGGTGCCCGGCGCCTTGAAGATTCTACTTTCGCGCCGTCCCCGCTTCAATCCCCGCTCCGGACTGTTATCATCCCTTCTCCGCCTTTCCGCTCCGGCCTCCATGTCCTCCGACCCCAACCCCCTACGGCCGGAGCAAGCGACGTTCCCCGCCCCCTGTTCTTTTCGGCAGAAGATGCCGGGGGCAAAAGGCCGTGTGCCACGGACGGGGCCACGAGCACTGTGGCCTCTGCGGGAGCGGCACCTGCGCCCGCCGGGGGACGGTTCCCGCACGGCCGCTTTCAGCAGGCGCTTCTCGGGACAGGAGGATCCGACTCCGCTTGGGGGACACCCGCCGTTCGAACACCGCCTCGCGCAGGGCGAAGGCGCCCGGACCCGCCTCCTGGCCTTGGCGCCGCTATCGGGGTCGGCCGGCGCTAAACGCTTTTCCGCCCTTTGCCGACAAGTAATAGCGGTGCAGGCATGTCGCCGCTGCTGCGACCCGCCCGGCACGGCCGCCGATCACGCCAACGGGCATGCGGGGAGGACGGCAGGGGGACAGGAACAGGGAGGGAAGATCACCTTGCCCATCATGAAGTGCCCCAGGTGCGGGTTTCCCTTCATGTTCTCCCGCATCATCAGATGGAACGCCAACGGCACCATCACCGAGCGCATGATGCCCGACCTGCGCGCCGTGCTCATGGAGGCCGATCTCTTCAACACCCTTTTCGCCCGCATCGAGGACAAGATGGGCATCTCCATCTCCCACCTCGTCTTCGAGGCGCAGAGAAACGCGGCCAAGGAGGTCATCGA
Source organism: Actinomycetota bacterium (assembly GCA_014360645.1). Lineage (NCBI taxonomy): Bacteria > Bacillati > Actinomycetota > Actinomycetota bacterium. The sequence continues at coordinate 143,441 of JACIXD010000009.1, forward strand.
CGGCGTGCTCAACCGCTTTCCCTTCTCCCTGGCCCGGCTCGGTCCCAACCGGAGGGCAGTGGTGCGGGTCTTCTGCACCGTGGCCGTGGTGACCGGCCAGTCTTACGCCAGGGCGTTGCGCTACCGTCCGGGCCAGGGCGGAGAGGCGGTCATCCGCAACCCCTACAACCGCGAGCTCATGGCGGCCATAGTCCTCGGCGCCTTCGAGAGCCTGGAGCGTATGCCCTTCGAGCACACCTGGGCCGAGATCGACGGCGAGGACGTCATCATCATCACCGTCTCGCGGGAAAAACCGGAGATCTCGGAGCGCCTGGCGGTGCGCATGCCGCCCCTGAAGCCCGGCGACCTCTCCTTCCCACGCTGCCGCATCTGCGGCGTCCCGGCGCAGCTGTCATTCCTGCGCTGGCGGGAGGACGAGGGGATCATCGTGGACACTCGCCGCGACGTGCGCATGGCTTTCCTCGACGGCTTTACGCCCACCACCGTATTCCGCGAACTAGAAAAAGAGCTCGGGGAGGATATCTATCCCCTGATCATCGCGGCGCAGAAGGAGGCGACCCACCGCCACCTCGACGATCTTAAGCTGATAACCCGGGAGGACAGGATGTCGCCGGGCGGCAGCCGCGCCATCTACGAGAGGATCATGGCCTCCCTTCCTCTCTTCGGCCAGGGAAACCCGGTATCCCTGCGCATGGAAGGCGGGCGCCTCGAGGTCACGGTGGAGAACCCCTACAACGACCACCTGCTCGCCGGCCACATGGCGGCCATATACGAGGCGGTGGAGGGCGTGGAATCGGAGGTGGAATGGGATAAACCCGATCCCTTCACCGTCGTCTTCACCGTAAGGCCAAGTTAACGGAACAGCCCGTCGGGATAGGCTACGAGGAAGCCACGCGCGCCGGCGATGTCGCTGAGGTGGGTCAGCTTCTCCATGCCCGCGCCGTCGCCGCCTCCACCGTGGAAGGCGAAGAGTAGGGGAAGCGCCTCTTTCCCGTCGTAAGCGGGTGAGAGGTGCAGCAGGTAGGTGCGCTCGACCCCCGCATAGTCGAGCGACGCGGATATATCCCGGTCTCCTTCCGTCTCTGCGGGGCTCCCCTTGTCACGCCGGCATGAAGCGGCGGTGAAGGTCGCTGCGCAGAGCGTCAGGGTCAAACCAGCGAAAATGATCCTTCTCAACACATGCGGCCTCCTGTGCGATAACGGTCATGTCCTCATGTCCGAACCACATGTTCAATTATTATATTGTGGTCATGTGACGTGACGACTGCGGGGCCGGCATGCCGGCTCCTCGGATCGCGAGGAGGTCTTCGCATGAGCGCATCCTTTCACAACCTGGAGACGCCCTATACCCGGCTGCATCCCGAACGCTGCGCCCTTCTGGTCATCGACGCCCAGAACGACTGGGGAGACCCGGGCGGGGTGAAGCCCATGCCGGACCTTGAACGCGTCATGCCCAACCTCGTGGAGGTGGTGGAAACCTTCCGCCGCGCGGAGCGCCTCATCATCCACGTGGTGCGCCTCTACCTGGAGGACGCGAGCAACGTCGACCTCTGTCGCAGGTGGCAGTTCGAGCGGGGCGAGACGCGAGCGGTGGTGGCGGGCTCCTGGGGATCGCAGCTGGTCTCCGCCCTCAACCCCACAGGAGCGGAGCTGGACTTCCCCGCGCTGCTGGAGGGGCGCATGCAGGAGCTGAGCCCGCGCGAGTTCATCATGTACAAGCCCCGCTTCGGCGCCTTCCACCGTACCCCCCTCAAGGACTTCCTGGACGCAAGGGATATCGACAGCGTGGTCATCGCGGGCATCACCTTCCCCAACTGCGTGCTCGCCACCCAGCTGGGGGCGACGGACAACGACCTCCGGGTGGGACTCGTGCCCGAGGCATGCACTCAGACGGAAGAAGCGGGACTGCGGGCCATGCAGAATAAGGGCGTGCAGCTGATGAGCGTGGAGGGACTCAAGGCGTTTCTGGGCACGGCCTGAGCCCGGGCCCGCCCTCCCGCTTCCTCACCTGGGAAGGCGAACATCACCCATACAGGCCTTCCCATGAAAATGAGCGGCGGCGAGGGCCGGCTCTCCCCTTCCCGAAAGGACCCGGGCGGGGCCTGTCTCGAGAGGGCCAGGCACCCCTTCGGTCCGGTACGGAATGAGCTATGAGGTTGCGGGTATGGGCGACAATTCCAGGGTGTAGGCCGCTGCCTCGGGCATGCCCTGGGGCAGGGTGATGACAAGGTCGCTTCCCCGCTGCCTCCAGCTCAGGGGCCTGTCGTTCCCCAACAGGCGCACCGTGGTGCTCACCCCCGCCTTCAGTCCCTGCAGAGTGACCTTTCTTCCCGCGGGCCGGTCCAGGAGTACCGCGAAGAGGCTGCCAGCATCTCCCCGCTGCGTGAAGCGGACCCTCACCGCGCCGCCATCCGCGCTTCCCTCCGCCCTCACCCAGGGACGGGTGCCGTATATGGCGTCTCCGTTGACGCGCAGCCAGTCCCCCATGCCCCGCAGCACCTCGAGCTGCGTCTCAGGGATGGTCCCGTCGCTCCTGGGGCCTATGCCCAGAAGCAGGTTGCCGTTCTTGCTCACCACGTCGACCAGTGATTCCACCAGTTCCTCGGCGGAGAGCAGATGACCGGTGTTCTCTTCCTCCTGCCGGTTGTAGGCGAAAGACCATCCGATGCCCCTGCAGGTCTCCCACTTGAGCTTTCTGATCCCGTCCATGACCCGGTACTCGGGGGTGAAGAAGTCGAAGTGCACGAAAGGCGGCACCTCGTCCGACCCGTCCCAGATGGACATGCTGTAGAGCTGCTCCAAGGGGTTCTGCATCCACCTGTCGTTGATGGCGCCGTCGGGCACGACACGGTAATAATCCGCCCACAGGGCCCAGCGGTCGAGGGCGCTCGGTATGCCGATATCTCCCCAGAGCACGTCGGGGCGGTAGCGCTCGATGAGCTCGCGCAGGTGATCCTCCACATAGCGGGTGAACTCCGGGGTCTGGGGGATGTGGGACATGAGGTCGAGCACGCCGGTTATGGCGCGGTCCTCCGTGAAGGTCCAGTCCAACCCCGGCGAATAATAGAGCCCCATCCTCATGCCTCGGGCCCTCACCGCCGCGCAGAGGTCCCCCACCACATCCCGCTCACAGTGCCAGCCGGGCCGCAGGGGGTTCTCGTGCTCGGTGGGCCACAGGCAGTAGCCGTCATGGTGCTTGCCGGTGAGGACCACGTACTTGACCCCGGCATCCTGGAATATGTCGGCCCATTCCTCGAGGTCCGCCTCCCTCGCATCGTCATTAAAAAGAGGGCCGAAATCGTAGTAGGAAAAACCCTCCCCGTAGGTCTCCCGGTGGTACTGCTGCGTGGGGCTTCCCTCTATCTTCATGGAGTTCCAGTACCACTCCGCGTAGGGATGGTGCTTGAAGAAATCTGGTTGGAAGAAATCGCCGGGTTCCTCGAGAGGCGCCCAGCCGGGCACGTTGTAAGGCCCGTAGTGGACGAGCACGCCGAACTTGGCGTCCTGGAACCACTCCGGCACCTGGTGGGAGTTCACCAACACATAATCGTCCAAGGTACAGCCCGGAAGGGGCAGCAGTACGAGAGCCGGAACGAACAACAGCAGCACCCAACTGGTTCTCCTGCGCATCCTGTATCCCCCCTTGCTCATCCCCCGCATTCCCCCTCCCATGCCCGCGGGCGAATCGCTCCGCGGCGGCATGATCGTGCGGGTTTTTCCCTCTCCTGCCCGGCGCGTGGGACACCACAGAGCCCCCCGGCTCCCCACCGCCTTTATCGATCATACCATCGATCTCCAGGACTGACATCAGACATGAGATCGAGCGACAGCCTCGCCTTTCATTCCGCCGCGATGCCGGAAATGCCCAATAACCTGTCCAACAGGTACTGTCCCGACTCTCCCTCCAGCACGTTGGGCTGGCAGCAATCGCAGATCCTGTAGGGGACCAGCTCCACCTGCGTGAGCAGGTCACCCTTCAGGCGGCAGCGGAGGAAGAACCCCTCGCGGGTGTATTTCGCCCACATCTGGTCGAAGACGAAGTTGCCTAGGGTGTAGGCGATGAGGCTCCCGTTGTAGTACTCGTACGGCTGGATGATGTGGGGATGACTGCCGATGACCATTTCCGCCCCTGCATCGCATGCCGTATGGGCAGCGGCGCGCATGGAAGAAGATGGTTGCTGCGTGTACTCCACGCTCCAGCGAAATCCCACCACGACGAAGTCCGCCTCTGCCTTGGCCCGCGCCACGGCCTCCTTCATCGCCGCCATGTCCCGGGGGTCGTCGGGGGCGTAGGGCTGCATGTCGAACCAGGCCACGCCCGGCCTTCCCTCCCCCGCGTTGATGCTGCCGGAGATGGCGTTGTAGGCGAGGAAGGCGAACCTTCGGCCCCCGTCTCCACGAACCTCGGGGCGTATGCCTGGCCGGAATCGCGGCCGCCGCCCCGCGGAGCGGTCAAGGAGGCCGGCGGCGGACGTCCAGGGCAGAAGAGCCCGGCGGAGCAGACCAATCTATACCGGAACGCGGTGGACCTGTAGAATACGATACATCGGAGGTGCGTCCCGGCATAGCCGGACGAGGTGAGGGGGTCTCGCGATCGCGTGAGCCGACCGGCAGCACAGCAACTCATCGCCAAGGTACCGTCACTCGCATCCATGTGCAGCGCCTCGAGAGCCCCGGATGACCGCGACGGGAGGTGGCCATGAAGGAATACGACGTGGTGGTGATCGGCGCCGGGTTCGGCGGGCCGGTGGCGGCCAAGAAATGCGCCGAGGCGGGGTTCAGGACCCTCATGCTGGAGAGATCCGCCCGGGTGGGCGAAAAGGTCATCTCCGGCCTCACCATACCCTTCTACGGCTTCCTCTTCGGGCCGGCCTTCATCCGGGACGGCAACCCGCCCATCGAGAGGCCGGTGGACGGCATCATCAACTACATCATCAAGGATATCGAGGCGGGCGACATCGAGATCGACGATTCCCTGCGCATCCCGCGTCCCCTTTCCCCCATCCTCGCCTTCGGCTACAACGCCTACTGCCGGCCCTTCTGCCAGTGGGAGGCGGAGAAGGCGGTGGAGTCCGGGGTGGAGCTGCGCACCTCCACCACCGTCGTCGAGCTGCTGAAGGAAGACGGGCGCGTGGTGGGGGTGAAAACGGACAAAGGAGAGGAGATACGGGCGCGGCTGGTCATCGACGGAGAGGGCTCCCAGGGCCTGCTGGCGGTGGGGGCGGGTATCCGCGAGAAATACCCGCCGGAGGTGATCTCCCTCGCCGACGTCTACGATTACGAGATGGCCAAGGAGGACGTGGACGAGGTGTTCGGGTACACCCTGCGCTTCTGCTGGGGTTGGGACGAGCAGAGGATCGCGCCGCCCCTGGGGCACGGAAACGGGCTCATGGTGTGGCCCTACCGCGAGAGCGTCCACTTCTGCCAGGACCAATGCCTGGCCATGGACGACGGGAAGGTGCCCAACCTGCGCAAGCTCTTCGAGGAATACCACCGCAACCTCACCTCCGGCCTGCCGTGGTGGAGAGAGGAGATCGCGCCCCGGGCGAGGCTGCGGGCGAGGGTGTTCGAGAACTTCGAGATCTTCGTGGGCCTGAACGAGAGGCTGCGCGCCATGCCCAACCACGCCGACGGCATCATCCTCATCGGCGACGCCGCGGGGCTGGAGAGCACCGAGCTCTGCGACGGCGTTCCGGCGGCCTGGTTCTCGGCGGACATCGCCGCCGACGTGGCCATCGAGGCGCTGCGGGCGGGGGACGTCTCCGCCTCTTTCCTCTCCCGCTACGACCAGCGCGTCCGCGCCCATCCCATCATCCAGTGGTCTATCACCGCCCCCCACCGCTACAACCTCCGCTTCGCGCAGGAGCATCACAGCCTGGAGGAGCTGCGCCGCTACGTGCACGACGGCTGGGGGCTGGGGGGATTCGCCTTCATGAGCTCGGCGCTGGTGAAGATGATCCTCCAGGCGATACGGGAGGACCCCATGATCATCACCTCCTGGCTGCGCATGTTCCCGCGCTACTACTACAACTGGCTCTACGAGAGGTACGACTACAGTGGGGGCAGAGGCGAGCCGGCGCGCGATCACTCGCGCGAGCCCAGGGTCGCCCAGGCGGTGCTGCGGGCGGGTTTTAAGCTCATGGATTCCGCCCTCGCCCTCGGCGCTCCCCTGGTGAAGGCCGCGGCGGGCCTGCTCGAGCCAGTTGCGCGTTTCGCCAACCCCGCCATGAAAGTTCTGCTCCCGGGCATCGAGGCCCTGATGCGGGGATGGAAGAAAGTGGAACCAGCGCTGGCTCCCCTGAGCGACAGGATGATCGATTTCGTGGGCCGGGCCGACCCGGCCGTGTTCGCGGCGCCGCGGAAGGGAGGCGGTTGAGATGGGAGTGTCGCTTGCGCTTTTTAGCCTCTCGCAGTCTTTCGCTCCGACGCGGAAAGGAGGTCGCTGAGATGACCAGGACCTACGAGGAGTTCCCGGGCGTGGAATGGGTGGAGGGCGCGGGCCAGTTCATCCGGGTCATCGAGGAGCGGTGCAGCGGTTGCGCCAACTGCGTCAAGGTATGCCTGGCTGACTGCTACGAGATCTCGGGAAAGAAGGCGCGCATCCGTGACCTGGACAGGTGCATGGAGTGCGCCTCCTGCTGGTACGTCTGCCCCGAGGACGCCATCGCCTTCTCCTGGCCGCCGGGGGGAACGGGGTTCCGCACCGACTGGGGGTAGGGCCATGGTGGGCGATCCGTGCCCTTGTCCTCATTGCCCGCGGGAGCGCCGCGCGCGCCCATCCCTTCATCATCCAAACTATTTCCGACCGGCGGAGGTGGAACATGCGCGACCTGCTCGCGAGCAGGGACATGGGGGAGTTCAGGAGAAAGGTGCGCGACCACTGGGGCATCGGCGCCTTCCGCTACCGCAACATGGGAGGGCCGGTGCTCAAGGCCTCCCTCGCCGCCCTCAAGGAGCGCCCCGCCGTGGTCGCGGAATGGGCGGAGATGTTCCGCCGCTACTACCGCAACTGGGAGGAGGGCCGCTTCGACCCGCTCTCCGTTTCCTGACCGGCCCGCGCCTGCCGGGATACCGCCGGGCCAGCCGGCGGCCGAGGTTATGAACCTGAAGCGGAGCCTGTAAACTGTGAGGTGAATACACGCCGCGACGTCATGGCGGCAGGGAACGGCGGACGGCCCGGATGAGAAAGAAGGTGGTGAAGATGGCGGACGTGCCGGCATACGAGGACTACCCCGTCAGCGAGGAGGAGATGGGGAAACGCTACCGCAACTGGACCGAGGCCCTGGCCCGGCAGGTGGTCACCCTCTACCGCATCGGCAAGGAAGTGGGCGGCGAGGCCTTCGTGGAGAGGTTGAAAGAGAAATACTACCAGGACGGCAAGAAGGGCGCCGCCATGTGGATGGCGCTCTCGGGGACCCGGCCGGAGGACTTCGCCGACTGCATGGGGCTGCCCAGGCTGCAGGACAAGATCGACGATACCTTTGCCAATTTTTGGGATGGTTATGTCGAACACACCCCGCAGGCCTTCGAGAAAGAGCTCAAGACCTGCCCGGTAGCCCGCATCTGGTCGCGGGAGCCCGACCTCTGCGAGGTGATGCTGGGGGCGTCGCTCAAGGGCATGCTAGAGGAACTCAACCCCAGGTTCAAGACCGAGGGGTTCTCGAAGCTGCTCACCAAGGGCGACCCCGTCTGCCGCTTCCGCGTGGAGCTGGAGGAATAGGCGATGGGGGAGGACAAGTCGACGGAGGAGTTCCTGGACCGCCTGGCGCAGAAGGCGGGGGATCACATGCAGGCCTACGGGAGCTGCGCGCAGGGGACCCTGCGCGCCCTGCAGGAGGAGTTCGGCCTGGGCAACGCCGAGGTCCTCAAGGCGGCCACGGCCATGCCTGGCGTCGCATTGCGGGGCGAGACCTGCGGCGCGGTGCTGGGAGCGATCATGGCGCTGGGCCTGGCCTTCGGGCGCGAGAAGCCGGATGAATACGAGGCTTTCATGCTCACCCAGCGGGCCGCGCACCGCCTCTGCCGCCACTTCGCGGAGGAGTTCGGCAGCTGCATGTGCTCGGACATCCACATGCGCCTCTTCGGACGCCGTTTCGACCTCACCGACCCCAGGGACATGGAGGCGTTCGCGGCCGCCGGCGCCTCCGAGCGATGCCGCAAGCCCGTGGGCTGGGCCGCGCGCGCGGCGGGGAGGATGATCCTGGAGGCCCGGCAATAGGAAGAGGCCTTGGGGACACCCGCGAATCGGCGGCAACGCCTCAGGCGGACACGGGGTTTTATCGATATCTTGGTATTGTTGCCTGTCTCCACCATCACTGGTATAGATCCGGCTTAGTGACCACATCATGGTCATGGAGAATGGCTATCTGTATTCCGAAGGCATCCTGCTCTCTATCCACCCGAGAAGCTCATCCGCGCATCTTACCAGGCTCTCGGCGTCGCTGCTTCTCGCCAACTTGACGTCATAATTTATATCCGTCTTCTTGCTGACTATACGCCTGAATATCAGTTCCGCCTCCTTAACGTCCTTGCCTTTTACCCTCTCCACTAGTAAGAAGGCGGCGTCTTCATGCTTCTTCCCTGAGGATATCTCTCCCGATACGGCTACGGTCAAAGCGTTGCAAGCATTGAAGGCGCGCTTGACCGCATTTGAGGCAGCGGAGTTGAAATTTCCTCTGTCCAGCTCAGGGTGCATAGTAACCCTGGCCTCGAGGGCTTGAAGGATCCTTATGCTCTATCGCTGTCCTTTATCCTCGAGAGATTGATATTCTGCCTGGATCTTATGGACAGGGAGTCCAGGGTAGAGATAGTAGCCGAGAAGCGCGGCAGGAAAGAAGATGGGATGTTGATATCCCATTACAATTCCATAATTGACCGGGGAACGCACTACGTTTCATCTGAACGTTTCTTTTCAAGAATAGCCGATTTTCAATTCCGCACTAAACTAGATAATGTAAACGGCTTGCAGCTTGCCGACCTATGTGCATACCCGCTTGCTAGGCATGTATTGAACCCCCTGGAACCCTATATCCCATTTAAGATCATCGAGAAGAAAATATACTGCGACAAGAGGGGGAACATCGACGGCTGGGGACTCAAAATCTTCCCATAAAACAAAAAGTCTTCTTTCGAAGACCTTTTGCCGACCGGGGACACCCCGATCCACTTATCAAATTACCCTGCGCCAGCTCTCATGTCAACGGCAATATATCGTGACCCGGTGACACCCGAATTCCGCAGTTCGAAGGCAAAAGCTTTTCTGAAAAGGGCATTGAGCAGCAAGAATGAATATGCAAGAGAAACGTGTAGTGCCTACGACGATATCTCGAAGAACCTGGGAGGCTTTTTTATCCCTAAACTCATCTTCTACAGTTGCATTTTTAGAATACCAGGTAAAGGGGCGTTTTTCAGCATGAAAAACGGGGCTTGGCACTACAGTTGCGCCATCCTCGCCGATGGCGGTACGGCCACGCCCGCGGCCTTGAAGACCTTGCCAGCTACTCCCTCGAGGGGGCTTCTCAGCAGCCATCTCTTCCCGCCGTCGGCCACCTCTATCTCGTAGACGGCCTCCAGGTCCTGCTTCAGTTGCCTCCACTCGCAGGGGAAGTCCACCCGTCTCTTCAGCTCGTGCATGATGAGAAGAGCCAGAAAGGAGCAGAAGACGTGGCCGGAGATGGTTGAATCGTACTTGTGGTAGATGGGCCGGGTGGCAAGCGTGTCCTTGGCCTCCCGGAAGACCCTCTCCACTCGCCACAGCTCTTTGTACTTGAGGGCTACTTCCTCGGCGGAGAGATCTGCTGTTGTCGTGAGTACCCAGCGGCCGTCGTAGCACTCCTCCGTCTTCACCCGCTCCCAGTCTATCTCCGGCTTTTGCCCCAGCTGGAGATAGCGTCGGTAGCCGGAGTTGCCGATGAGCGATGACGCTCCCCTCTTCAGCTTTTCCTGGAGGTCGGATACGATGGCCTCCCTGGCGGCGCGGTCGTGCACGGCCTCGGAGGGATTCACGCACACCACGTATCTCTTTCCCTCGTGGGCGACCTCTTTCACCTTGAGGTTACCCGATACCTCCCTGTACCTTCCCGCCCGGGAGAGGGCCTCGGCCATGGCCCGCTTCTCCAGGCGCATACCCGCCCCCAGGATGTAGGGGAAGCCCATATCGGTGAGCTTTTTAGCGTTCTGCGCCCCCACCATGCCGCGGTCGGCAACGATACAGATATCGGATACCCCGAAGCGCTCCCGCAAGGCGGCGGCCACGGGGAGAATAGTGGCGGCGTCGGCGGTGTTTCCGGGCCACATGGGACAGGATATCGGCCTCTCCGCCCCGTCCATGACCACCCCCACCACCATCCGGTTCTCATCCGGCCGCCGGTCCTTGGGATATCCCCTCTGCCCCAGGGCCTCTCCGCCCCGGCCCTCGAAGCAGAGGGAGGTGGTACAGAAGAAGACCACGGAGAGGGAGCAGAAAAGGTCGCGGTTGCGGAAGAAGAGTTCCTCCTCCATGCCCTCCCGGTTCTCCCCCGGCCAGGCCATGGCGCGGTAGAGGTGGTGCAGGGAGATTCCCTCCGCCTCGGAGATGCGGAAGTCTCTGGCCTGCCTCTCGGCAAACCTGTCCGATCCGGGGAAGAAGAGGCGGGCCAGGACCGCGGCGTAGACGGCCCGCTCCACGGAGAACGCGTACTTGCGCCCGGAAAGCAGCTTGGCTATTGCGGCGTCGCAGCCCAGCTCCGACCACAGCCTTGCGCAGACGAGGTCGGGGCCTATCTTCACGGCCTTCTTCGCCTCGAGCTTCCCCTCCCGGAAATCCTCCGTCACCCTGACTCTGTCGCTGAAGCGGGAGAGGGATTTCAATACCCCCTCTATCTGGCCGGATGCGGAAAGCTCTTCCTTTCTGCCCAGGGTGGCGATCACCCTCTGGCGTAATTTGGCCCCCTCGCGGTAGTTCTCCACCACCTGCAGGTAGGTGCGGCCCTGGACGGTCTTCTCTCGGATAAACATATCACTACCAAGAGACCACGCTATCGCCCCGTTATTATGCTTATTAGCCAAACTTCTTCCCCCTATCGTGGCGCTACATTTGAGCGCGTTTCGTAAGCCGGAATCCGTCTGCCTGGGCTTTTATGTTTGGAAATGGTCAAAATCGGGGGCCAACTGTAGAAGATGAGCTAAAATTCCTGTTATAGGTATATAAAAATCCTATCTCATATTATAGAGGAGCAGCGACAAGCTACCTTCTCGCACGAGCTAGTTATCCATTCTTTCTCTGCAAGCCAATGTCGTAGGCTCTGAGTCTTTCCTTCAAACCCGTTCCATCGATTAGGAGAAGATCGTTGCGGCCTCTGGCAAGATCCCATGATTCTCTAGAAAAATATCCTGAAGTGACCAAGATTACTTTGGTTATATTGGCAAGAGATTGTTTCACCCCGAGTAGCTCTCTGACATATCTATCTCCAACAGATCGTCCTGGATAGTGCTTGCACTGAATCGCAAGGTAATCCCAGCCAACATCTGTCTGTCGTTTAGCGTAGACATCTACACCTTTGTCTTTTGAAGCCGGAGTCAAGTCAACCGTGAATTTCATCTTCTCAAAGAGATGTGCAACAAGTTCCTCGAATTCCCTAGGGCTAAGCCCTTCAAGCTCCTTGCTAAGCTTTGCATCGATCTCAGTTTCTTCTCTTCTTGCGGCCTTCGCCTTCTCAAGACCAAAGAGGCTGAATAGCTCTTCTTCCGTTAATACCTTCTCCAGTTTAGTCTCGCTTAGATCATCGATAACTTCGTTGAATAATCTGCTCTTTTTCTTCAATAGATTCTCTATTCTCTCTTCAATGGTACCAGCGGTAAATAGCTTCGTCACGAAGACAGTCTTTTTTTGCCCTATCCTGTGAGCCCTATCCTCAGCCTGTATCGCAGTCGAAGGGTTCCACCATAGGTCGAAATGAAACACATAGTTGGCTTCAGTTATCGTCACCCCAACGCCACCAGCTTTTACAGAAGCTAGCAGCACTTTACTATCCTCGTGCTTAAATCCGTAGAGAACATCATCTCTCTGTCTATTAGATAGTGCTCCCGTAAACATTAGTGGATTGAATCGGCCCAGTTTTTCGTTAATATGCACCAGGCTCTTCTCTGGGTACTGCGAGAATACTATGGCCTTATCTCCCTGCTCGGTAATTTCCTCTAATCTTTCACTCAGGTATTCAAGTTTGCAGCTTTCTTTGGTTTCTATTTCTATATTACAGATTTGCTTTAGCTTAGTTATTAATGCAAGGACGTCTTTAACGGTAGCAGATGTTCCCATCTCGTCCAATTTAACAACACCTTCATTTTCTGCTCTTTCATACGCTTCTCTTTGAGCAGGCAATAGATCAAGCCATACATCCTCATATATCTTTGCGGGTAACTCGGGAAGTACATCTGCCTTTCTTCTTCTCAGGAAATATGGCTCGATGGTTTTCTTGACCCTTGTAGGCCATTTCGCGTCCTCATATTTCAATAGGCCCGGCTTGAGATAAGCAAATATTGCTATCAATTCCTTAAGCCGATTCTCCAAGGGAGTACCTGATAATCCCCAGCGCATTTGGGCCTTGATCATCCTTGCGGCTTTCGTCCTATTCGCTTCAGGATTCTTGATGGTTTGGATCTCATCCAAAATAGCAAGGTCAAATATTTTCCCTGCCCTGTCTCGTTCTTCTTCTCCATCAAGAGAGCCCGACAAGTCTTGCCTGAGCGTGTCATATGTACACAGGTAAACATGTGAGGGCAGACTCCATTCAACCTGCCTCTTTTCCGGTGGACCTTCAATCTTTCGCACACGCAGCTCTGGAGCCCAATCTGAAAATTTTCTCTCCCAGTCCGTGAGAACGGATTTCGGAGAGAGGACGAGTACTTTTGATATCTTGTTGACTTGAAAGAGACATCGAATGGCAACAATGGCTTGTATCGATTTGCCTAATCCCATTTCGTCGCCCAGCAAAGCATGTTCATGTTCGGTGAGCCATTTAACCCCATCAACTTGAAAGTTGAACAGACCTTTACCCGTCGGAAAGGCGAGTATGTTATCAAAGTCCACCCCAAGAGGTGGATGAAGCAAAGGGAGTATGAAATCAAAGATACCAAAGCGTGACGCAGCCTCTTTCAGCTCTCTTCTTTCTTCTTCTCTACAAATACTGCACCATCTCTTTTTCATCTCATGTATGCATATTTCATCGCTATCAACTAGCGTCATCCGGGCTTTCTTGTCGCCATCTTGGGTTTCATAAACCTTGCCTACTGGCCTCCCTTTATCATGCAGAAGAGGTATTGATACAATCTCAGCCGCCCCTATTTTTTGTGTGACATTCAGAATATCTAGAATCAACTCATCCTTCGTCATGGAGTGGGAGAACTCGGTGGCGCAGAATGGGCATTTGATATCTCGGGAATATGGCAATTGATCGATTCTGATATATCCGACTAGTACTTGTGCACAATCGACGTTTGGACAAGCCATAAGCACTTTAAAAAACGGAATGGCCTCAGCCTTGTATTTTAGGGGTTCAACGAGACACCTGATGTCGGTAATTGTAGGCTGCGGCAATGCATCGATTATTATATGTTCTGCTCGGGCACGCTCAAGGTCGAACTGCTCTATCTTGCTAATCAATGGCTTCTTGATAGGAAACACCTTATCAAGAATTCTGGGATGTATATTCTTTAAGGAGGTGCTGGATTTGCTGGCCATTATTGAAAACGCTGTTCCTTTTCCCTTAATACTTCTATTGCTCTCTCTATCCTTTCAAAGGGTTCTAAGAGATCGAGATGTGAGAAGACGCTTCCAATGAAATTCATCGACATTTCCTGGTCCTGCTCAAAATCAGGGTGTGGCGAACAAACAATGGGCTGGAACCTGCCCGTATTACAGGTAACCCGAAATCTGCTAAGCCCTTTCCCTGAACCATCTGCCTGTTCTACCTCGATCACCTCACCTGCCCTACCTATGAAAACCAATGGGTACGAGATATTCTCCCTTATTTTTAGAAGGTACTCTTTATTGACAATGATGAGGCTTGGCGTATTGCTAATTGATTGCAGCAGGGGAAGACCACAAAGTTCAACTCCGATATATGGCTCAAGCTTTTCTCCGTAGAGGGGTTTCTGAATGGCATTTGGCTTTACGGGTAACGTGCACCTGAATTCTGCAGGTATACCGCCCTTGTCGGTGACCAATAACGCACCTAGATACCCTCCGTCATCGGGTGCTGATAAGAGAGTAAGAAAGCCTATTAGTGATTTCCCGTCATCCACATCGTATGACATCGTCCACCTCCAAATAACACAATCCCGCTTGCGATAAGCTCTATATTCCCTTGCGTAAACAGCACCAGATTTACAGCAGCCTCAGCGTCTTTGCTGTGCCTTGTTTACTATTCTATAGGCATCTATGTCAGTAAGGTCCTTTGCGTTAGTTAAATCGTCAATGTAGTCGCTTTCCCTCTTAACAAAATGATCTTTTCTAGAAAGATATGCGGCAATCAGTATCTCTTCTAAATCAATATCGAGCACTTTGGACAGAGAGTGAGCAATCTCATATGTGGGAGTGCGGTCTCCTTTCTCAAGCGCATTTATGAGAGACTTAGAAGCTTTCACGCCCTCTCTATCTTGAAGAAGTCTTGAAACAGAACTCATCGAAAGCCCGAGCTCTTTCCTTTGTTTAGAAACAAGTTCAGAAAAGGATTTCATTTGCCCTCCTAGAAAGAGCATACAATACTTGTGGACATTTGTGAATCCTTCTTCAAGATTTACCCAGGGGTCGTTTCTTCGATCTTCGATCCCGGTAACTTACCAACTCTACCTTAGCCTACCGGGCAATAACCGCACCCTTCGACTGAAGACCATCCCATGACCCGAGACCGGACTGTCGCCAACCAAGAGTCAAAGCCTATTCGCTGAGCATAATCGCTTACTTCAGCCTCGTTCCGCACAGACGGCATTTTACATTTGCACTGGCCCTGTAGCAGTCCTTGCAGACGAAGTGGCCGTTGTCGCAGGTCTTACCTCCGAA